>JAEXRB010000129.1 GCA_023438325.1 Pseudomonadota bacterium
GCGCTCCAGGCGTGGCGGGCTTCGCTTGCAGGCGCTTCGTGTTTCGGTCGCAGCGATTTGATACATTGCTGCCCAACAAGTCATTCAAGCCGACCGCGTTTCACGCGGCGGCTTAATTCCGGCGTTATGCCTCAATGTCAGATTTGACCGCTATATTTGATGCCTCGGTGCACGACTCTTGGGAGACACATCCCGCACCGACCAACGAGAGTGTCTCAACCATCGAGAAACACTTCGGGTGCAGGCTTCCGCCAATGTTGTTACAACTCGCATCTGAAAGCCGAAGTTTCAGCAGTTTCTTCCTAGGATTAGGTCCTGATTTCGACAGTCACACTCACATCATCCAAAAAAATCACCTCGTCCGGTCTAATAAGGGCTGGGTACAACTTGGACCAGCGCCACGCGCCAGCTTGGTGTTAATCACAGATAACTTCATGAATGATTTCTTCTGGTGCATGGACACTAGCAAGCCAACCGAGGAGCATCCCATTGTGCTTTGGTCGCCTAACGAAACAGCGAACAACACCGTGGTTTACTCGTCGTTTGAGAATTTTATCCAAGCCACAATCGAGTTTTACGAGGCCAAAGTTGGTAGTTGAGGCATAACAATTCATTTAAGCCGACGCCGCTTCGCGGCGCGGCTTAATTCAGGCGTTAGGCCCCATGTATCGAGTGATCCTTGCGTGTAGTGGAGTTCCTGAGCAGGTCGGCGCTGCCGCTGCCTGTGACATCGCCGAGGAGTTCACACACCGGCCCTGGCACCAGAACGTTCAGTGCTCTTGGGACGGCTCTCGGTTGCTGCTGCAAGCGGACAACGACTACGACACTGATGGCTCTGCCCTGACTGACGAGTTCTCGGACGCCATCGCAGCGTGCATTGCGGAGGGGTTCAATGGCAGCATCACAGTCGAGTCGGTCACAGCGCTGGCTGGGGCCTAACAATTCATTCAAGCCGACGCCACTTCGTGGCGCGGCTTAATTCAGGCGTTAGCCATCACAACCGAGTGAACTCGATATGCTCAAATACTTCAAAAGAACCGCTTCCCTGCTGGCAGTCTCAGCCTTCATTGCTTTCGCGCCGCTAGATGCCTTTGCCAAGTTGCGGGCAAACTATGAGGTCTCATTGAGTGAAAACGGCTCTAATTGGGCTACTAGAACGGCAGAGTCAATCGAACAAGACCAAACAATAGTTCAAGAGCTCGGGCAGTTTAAGGTTGAGCTTCTGCCAATCGTTGCAGCTACTGGAGAGTATTCCTTGCAGGTTACGGTGTCACGCAAGCCAGCATCCGAAAAATCCGTAGTCATTCCACATGCTCGCACGTTCCAAGGTTCATTGGGCGGTCCCCTGGAGTTTTCTGCACAATTTGGCGAAGTCACAGTATCTGGAGCAATCATGCTCCATGAGCTTCGAGAGTGATGGCTAACAATTCATTCAAGCCGACGCCGCTTCGCGGCGCGGCTTAATTCAAGCGTTGGCTGCCTGATCGCGTTCGCTGCACTTGCCCCCTACCCGGAGGAATCATGAGCGTTACAAAAGTAAAACTCGAGATAAATGGAAATAGCTTCGAGATAGAGGGAAGCGAGCAATTTGTTGCAAAGCACTTGGAAGAACTCAAGCAGCTCATGGCCCAATCGCCAGCAAAGGCGAATGAGCCGCAGGTTGCACCTAAAGGGAATCCCAAACCAAGGAAAACAGCTAATAAATCGAAAGCTCCCAAAGCTGTAGACGATGGCGGAGCGGGGAAAAAGTCGCCGCGCTCGAAAGCAAAGTCGAAGAAAGTTGCGGCAGAACGCTTTGATATTCACGGCGATAAGGACAAAAAATCTCTGAAAGATTTTTTTGATAGCAAGAGTCCCGGGGCGGCAAATGGACCAGCGATAGCAGTGATCGGCTATTACATAACCGAGATACTGGGGCAAGAATCTTTCTCTGAAGGTCAAGTTGAATATGCATACAAGATGCTCGGCTTAAAGCGCCCAAATCATCTAAGGCAGATAATGATAAATAACAAAAATGAGAAGGATTGGTACGAGCCGATGGAGGGAGACGGCAACGAATCTTCTTGGCAGCTAACCCGCGGCGGTGAACTTTTCGTCAGCGATAAACTGCCTGCTAGCGACAAATGAAAATCGAAGAATTTAAGAGAATTGCCTCCCTCGATGAAAAATCGGAGCTTGATCGAACTGCACTTGTCGCTTACTACCTCGCCGAGAACAAAGATCAGGAGGAATTCGAAATCGGGGAAGTAAGTAGTTTAATGGTAGCTCTTGGCTACGCACATCCAAACAAGACAAGGCTCAAAAGCAAAGTCAAAAAATCACAAGGGTTTGTGAAGGGCTCGAACGCAGACCGATTCCGGCTGTCGGTCAAGGAGCGGAAGCGCCTCAAAGAGGTACTCCCCGATATCAGCGGATCGGAAGAAATTCTATCCGATGATTCATTGCTTCCTGAGATACTACTGAGCGAAACCCGACGAGACTACTTGGTCAGAATTGCTCAGCAAATTAATGCCTCATATGAGCACAACTTGTTTGATGCATGCGCGCTGATGATGCGTCGCATGCTTGAAATTCTGCTAATACTCGCGTTCGAAAAATGCGGCATCGAGTCTGAGGCAAAAGATCAAGATGGCAACTACATAAAGCTCAAGACACTGATCAATAAGGCCAAATCCAGAACCGAAATATCTCTCTCGCCATCCACGAAATCTGCCATTGACGATTTCAGAGAATTGGGAAATCTATCGGCACATCGCATCACTTATAACTGCCGAAAAAACGACATTCGCACCGTTAGACTAGAGTTCCGTGCTGTCGTTGAAGAGTTGCTTTACAAAGCTGGCCTTAAGTCCAATGGCAGCTAACAAACGCTTCCAGTGCGACGTATTCGCCTTCGGCTCATACGCGCCTGAAGCGAGGCGTTAGGCCGCTATGGAGCCATCTCGAGTACTGACAATGGAAGAAGTCCGTGAGGGGCTGGTTGCTGTAGTCGATTGGCGGCGCTTTTGAATCTGGCACGGGATTAAGCTCGCTGCGCTAATGGGCGATGGCGGCCTGTTGATCCGCCCCCCCCGTAGAGGCTGAAGCCTGCTCCATCACCGTCCACGCAAAAACAACCTGTCCAGTTGCGCCTTGTCCAGTTGCACCCATGTCGGGCGGCCGTGGTTGCACTGGCCGGAACGCTCGGTGGCTTCCATGTCGCGCAGCAGCGCATTCATTTCGGGAAGCGTGAGGCGGCGATTGGCGCGCACCGAGGCGTGGCAGGCCATGGTGCCGAGCAGTTCGTTGCGTTGTTCCTGAATGCGACGGGTGCTGCCGTGTTCCATCAGATCGGCCAGCACATCGAGTGCGAGTTGGCGTGCGTCCACGCCTTCGAGCAAAGCGGGAATGGCGCGAATGGCGAGGCTCTGCGGGCCGCTTCGATCGATCTCGAAACCGAGCGCCATCAGGGCTTGCGAAAAATCCTCGGCGGCAGCGGCTTCGCGCTCGCTGACGGCGAGTGCGAGCGGCACCAGCAGCGGCAACGCACGGATGCCTTCGCCGTCCTGCGCGCGTTTCAGGCGTTCGTAACTGATGCGTTCGTGCGCGGCGTGCATGTCCACGATGATCAAGCCGTCGGCGTTTTCTGCCAGCACGAAGATGCCGTGCAACTGCGCAAGGGCAAACCCCAAGGGCGGCACTTGCTGCTCCTGGATTTCTTCCCGCATCGCCTCCGGTGCAATGCGAGGCGAGCCATAAAGCGCGCTGTAGGCTGCAATCTGCTCGCGCACCGGCAAACGCAAGGGCGCCTGCGCCGGCGGATAGGCGAACGGCGCAGGGGCGGAATGGCCGGAAAGCGGATGCGTGACGCTGCCGTGGGCGCTGCGGAAAAACGATGCGGACGATGCGGCATCGCCAGCGTCCGGCAGCCGCTGCGGCTCGGAAGCCACCGCACCGGCGCGTGTTTCGGCCAAGGCGTGATGCAAGGTGCGATAGAGAAAATCATGCACCAGCCGCGAATCGCGGAAGCGCACCTCGCTCTTGGCCGGGTGCACGTTCACATCCACGCGCTGCGGCTCCATTTCCAGAAACAGCACATAGGCCGGATGGCGGCCGTGGAACAGCACATCGGCATAGGCCTGACGCACCGCATGCGTCACCACGCGATCACGCACCAGGCGCCTGTTCACGTAGAAATATTGTTGATCGGCCTGCGAGCGCGCCGCCGTGGGCAAACCCACCCAGCCACGCAGGCGAAAACCGGCAGCGGCTTCGTCCAGATACAGGCTCTGCTTCGGAAACTCCGCACCGAGGGTTTCACCGAGCCGGCGCAAGAACTCCTCCGGCGTGCCCGAAGCACGCCACGCTCGCACCGTCTTGCCGTTGTGTGAAAGGCGGAACTCCACATCCATCCGCGCCAGCGCCAGCCCGCGCAACAGTTCTTCGATGTGGCCGAACTCGGTACGCTCGGCCTTCAGGAAGCGTCGCCGCGCCGGCACGTTGAAGAACAGCTCACGCACTTCCACCGTGGTGCCGATGGGATGCTGTGCCGGCACAGGCTCGCCCAGGCGCCCGCCTTCACATTCGATGCGGAAAGCGTGATCGGCATCGGCGGTGCGCGAGGTGATGGAAAAATGCGACACCGAGGCAATCGATGGCAGCGCCTCGCCACGAAACCCCATCGAGGCCACCGCTTCCAGATCCTCCAGCGAGGCAATCTTGCTGGTGGCATGCCGCGACAACGCCAGCGGCAGTTCCGCCTTTGGAATACCGCCGCCGTTGTCGCGGATGCGGATCAGGCGCATACCGCCTTCTTCCAGCTCCACATCGATGCGCGTGGCACCGGCGTCCAGCGCGTTCTCGACCAACTCCTTCGTGGCCGAGGCAGGGCGTTCCACCACTTCGCCGGCAGCGATCTGGTCGATCAGGGTTTCGGGAAGGAGGCGGATGGGCACGGGAAAACCACTCTTTGCACAAGGAGGTGAATTCTAGAACGGGAAATTGTGTAACTCCTGCGGCCCTCGCTACCGTCGCGCCCAGAGACTGCCGAAACCGGCGACCCATGGCCCGTACCTGCATGCCTACCTTTGCCCGCAACATCCGCCCGCATGTCGATTCCGAGCTTGCCAATGCATCGGCGCAGCACGAGCCCGCAGCGGCTTTCTCGCATCTGGAACGCGCCCACGTGCTCGGACAGGCCTCCACCGTGCAGCACGTCCGCGTGCATTGGCACATGCTGGTGTGGGGCTGGCGACAACGCTCCTTGCGCGAATGCCTGGGCCAGATGCTGCGCATCGTGGGTGCGGCGACAAAAACCGCGCTCGGCTTCGTACCGTCAGGCAATACCGGCGGAGCCAACATCAGCCCGTTCAAGCCACTTCCGGTGGCGCCGGAGCTTGCTGCGATCATCGAGCAGGCACGCGTTTCTGCAAGAACGGGATCATGACTGCCGGTCGACTCGAGCAGACGAGCGAAATTGTGTAACTCCCCACCGTGCCACTACCGTGCCACACCATGTCAGCCACCTGCCCTCCACGCCACCCTGCCCTGCGCGCACTCGTGCTGCTTGCGCTGTTCGCGTTGGGGCTGGTGATGCAGCCACTGGCTTCGGCCCTGGGTGAACTGCACGGCGCGCTGGCGCATGGCGAGGGCATTTCCTCGCCTGCCAACCACATCGACGATGGTCACGACAACGCCACGCCGATCATGACGATGGCGGCATGGCGCACGCGCTGCTGCATGTCGCCCACTGTTGCGGCCATGCGCAGGCCATGCCATCCACTGAACCGGCCGCGCTGAGCGCGCCCTTCAGCCAAACGCCCTTGCCGATGCTGGACGCCGCGCCCGCATCGCCCCTGCTCCGTGCAGAACTGAGACCTCCGATCCGGACCTGAAGCCTTGGCGCACATGCGCCTGATGCTTTTCCTCGAATCTGGAGACCCCTCATGCAATCTGCTTTCCGGGCGATGGCTTTTGCCGTCGCGCTGGCGTTGGCCGCTCCGGCCCATGCCGAAGACCTGTTGACCCTGGACGATGCGCTGAGGCGCGTGTCCGACACCCATCCCGATCTTCGCCTGATCGACGCACGCGCCAACACACTGGATGCCGTGCGCGAAACCGCTGCACTCGCACCCGCCACGTCGCTGGAAGTCTCGCTCGAAAACCTCGCCGGCACGGGCGAGGCGCGTGGCCTTTCCGGCGCCGAACTGACGCTCGGCATTGCCTCGATCTTCGAGCGTGGCGACAAGCGCGCGGCGCGCATCGCGCTGGTGGACAGCCGCGTCGATGCACTGGCTTCCGAGCGTCAGACGCGACGCCTGGATCTTCTTGCCGATGTCGCACGGCGCTACCTGGAAGCCGCCTCGGCACAGTGGCACGACAGCATCGCCGAACAGGATGCCGGACAACGACGCCGTGCCCGTGACGCCGCTCGCAAACGCTTTCACGCCGGTGCCGCGCCGGAGTCCTCCGCACTGGCGGCCGAAGCGGCCCTGGCACGCGCCGAACTGGCGCAGGCGCGTGCGCAACTCGGCGAACGCAGTGCAATTCGCCACCTCACCGCACTGTGGGGCGAGCTGGACGCAGGCGTGGCGCTGGCCACGCTGGCACCGCCAATGCTGCCGGAGCTGGAATCGCTCGATGCACTTTTCACGCGTCTGGAGCAAAACCCGGATCTGACCCAACTGGCCGATGCACGACGCATTGCCGATGCCCGCCTGCGTCTGGCCGAAACCGATGCGCGCAGCGATATTTCCTGGCAAGTGGGCCTGCGTCGATTGCAAGCATCGCGCGATGTGGCGCTGGTCGCAGGATTCTCCGTTCCGCTGGGCGCGACACGTCGTGCCGCGCCCGCCATCCGCGAGGCCATGCTCGAACGCGATGCACTGGAAATCGAACGCGAATCCGCCGCACTCGCCCTGCGCGCCACACTCATCGACGCCGTGGGCCGTTACGAATTGGCCCGCGAAGAAGTGCGCCGTACCCAAACCGATGTCCTGCCGCGCCTGCAAGCCGCCGCCGCGGCTGCCGAACGCGCCTATCGCGCAGGGGCTGGCGACTATCTGGACTGGTCGCAACTGCAATCGGAAGCCATCGACGCACAACGCCAGCAGGCAGAAGCCACCCGCAGCGGCCTGGTGGCGCTGATCGAAATCCAGCGCCTGACCGGCCTGCCCATCCGCTTCACCGGCGGTTCCGGAGACTCCCCATGAACCTTCTCAATGCAACGGCACTCCTGATGCTGGCCCTGTTGATCTCGGCCTGTGGCAACGACGATCACTCCCACGACGCCTCGCCCGCCGCCCCCCATGCACATGCACAAAATGAAAGCGGCGACGAACATGGTCATGGCGAGGAGGATGACAACGACGAAGGCCCGCAACGCACCCGTATCGAAGCCGCCATCGCCGAAGAGAGCGGCATTCGCACTGCGCCTGCCGCCCCCGGCACCATCGCCGACGAACATCAGGTGCAAGGCCTGCTCACGCCGATGGAAGGCCGCAGCGTGCAAGTCACTGCGCGCTTTCCCGGGCTGGTGAAACGGCTGGATGCCGGCGTGGGCGATCAGGTGCGTGCCGGGCAACGGCTGGCACTGATCGAAAGCAATCTGAGCCTTTCCGACTACGCCATCACCGCACCGATGACGGGCACCGTGATGGAACGCAACGCCAGCGTCGGCATGGTCGCGGGCGAAGCCATGGTGCTGTACGAACTGGCCGATCTCTCGCAACTGTGGGTGGACTTGCACATCTTCGGCACCGATGCCGGCCACATCGAGGCCGGCGCCCAGGTGGAAGT
>JAEXRB010000154.1 GCA_023438325.1 Pseudomonadota bacterium
AGCGGCGTCGGCTTGAATGAATTGTTAGGGCTCACCCGTTGGCGCGGCCCTTCCGAGAAACCAGCACACATCCGCCAGCGATCACAAGAAGTCCAATGCCGGCGAGCCCCCAGACTGCCCATGAGATTAGAGACAAGTCTCCAACTTGAACTGCAGATCGCACGCTCCACACTTTGACGAAGCAAAACACAGCAGCAGCAAAGCAGAGGATAGCCGTGGGAATAGCTAAGCCATTCTTTCGGCGATTGCTTGCAGATTCCATTCCGATCTCCTGTCCAGTTTCAAAGAACTTTTTGTGAGCCCTAACGCCAATTCATACCCCATCTTGGGGCGTAATGAACCCAGCATGCCATGAATTGCGAGCCCTATGGCATTGCGAGCGCATGGTTACGCTGTAATTGCATGGCTGTAATCCTTATTGCAGCGAAATTTCAGGATATGGCTTACGCCCGGCGAAGTGGGAGTGTAATCGGCGGGAAAGGCGCCGAGGTGGGTAAATGTACCGTGTTGGCTCCATCGCGGGTACAGGCCTCGTGGGTACAGGGTGTTGTCCTGCGGACGTGAAGCTCGGGCCGTGTGGTCAATCCGTGCGGTTGCGACAGGTGCGCACTTGGGAGTCGCGGGCTATCCTTGTGGGCTGACCTTGATCTGTTTCGGCGTGATCCCATGTCGCTTGTCGCCGAACGGCAGTTTTCTGGAGTTTTCCGATGTCTTCTTCTTTGGCCTTGGCGCAATCGCGCCTGCTGGCACCTGCCGGCCTTGCCGCCTCCGATCTCGAGCACGCGTTTTCACGCCTGCTCGGGCCGGGTGTGGATTTTGCCGATCTGTATTTTCAGAACTCGCGCCAGGAAAGCTGGGCGATGGAGGATGGCATCGTCAAAAGTGGCACCCATGCCATCGAGCAGGGAGTGGGCGTGCGGGCCATTTCCGGCGAGAAAACCGGCTTCGCCTATTCGGATGAGTTGCGTTTGCCGGCTTTGATGGAAGCGGCGGGCGCGGCGCGGGCCATTGCGCGTAGCGGCCAGTCGATGAATGGACAGGGTTTGGTCTTGCGTGAGGCGCGGGCCTTGTATCCGGCGATTGATCCGGTGGAGAGCCTTTCCAGTGAAGCCAAGGTGCAGGCGCTGCGAGAGATCGATGCCTATCTTCGCGCCAAAGATGCGAGCGTGGTGCAGGTGATGGTGAGCTTGGCCGCAACGCTGGATACGGTGCTGGTGGCGCGCTCGGATGGCGTGATGGCAGGTGATGTGCGGCCTTTGGTGCGGATCAACGTGAGCGTGATCGTGGAACGCAACGGCCGGCGCGAACAGGGCTATTCCGGTGGCGGCGGGCGTTACGGCTATGAAGAACTGTTGCGCGATGGACGCGCCTTCCGCATCGCCGATGAAGCCCTGCGTCAGGCACATGTCGCGCTGGAGGCCATCGCGGCACCTGCAGGTGCGATGCCGGTCGTGCTCGGCCCGGGTTGGCCCGGCGTGATGTTGCACGAGGCCGTGGGTCATGGGTTGGAAGGCGATTTCAACCGCAAGGGCACCTCCACGTATGCCGGTCGCATCGGGCAGAAAGTGGCATCGGAACTGTGCACCATCGTCGACGATGGCACTTTGCCGGGGCGGCGCGGCTCGCTGAGCATCGACGACGAAGGCACGCCTACCCAATGCACCACGCTGATCGAGAACGGCAAGCTGGTGGGTTACATGCAGGACACCCATAACGCGCGTCTGATGGGCGTGGCGTCCACTGGCAACGGCCGGCGCGAATCCTTCGCGCAGCTGCCAATGCCGCGCATGACCAATACCTACATGCTGGCGGGCAAGGATGATCCGGCCGACATCATCAAGAGCGTGAAGCGCGGGCTATACGCGGTGAACTTCGGCGGCGGGCAGGTGGATATCACGTCGGGCAAGTTCGTGTTCTCGGCCACCGAGGCGTACTTGATCGAAGATGGAAAGATCACCGCGCCAGTGAAGGGCGCGACGCTGATCGGCAACGGCCCCGAGGCGATGACCCGCGTCAGCATGGTCGGCCACGACCTGGCACTGGACGAAGGCGTGGGTGTGTGTGGCAAGGAAGGGCAGAGCGTACCGGTGGGCGTGGGCCAGCCAACCTTGAAGATCGACCAGATGACGGTGGGTGGAACGCAGGCGTGAGCGGGTGCGTTGCTTTGCCGCCGGCCCAGACGCCTGACGCAGTTTCGATGGATCCGGGCTGCGCTGCGTCGGCTTGGTGCAGGCCTTCGTGGCGCGCCGCGTATCTGAAGCACGCGCCTGCCTGTGCCCGGGCCAGGCGTTACCGTGCGTCGTCTCCGTCTTCGTCTTCGTCTTCGTCTTCGTCTGCGTCGAATTCATCGCGTTCGACGTCATGGCCTTCCATGTCGTTTTCGACGTCGTCATCCAGATCGTCGGCACCATCATCCGCATCGTCGGCGTCTTCATCCTTGCCCATCAGCAGCTTCAACTCGCGGAACAGATCCCGGAACGCATGCGGCGGTTTCTGCTTGTCGCGTTCGAGGCGGGCGTTGCGGATGAGTTGGCGAAGTTTCTGGCGATCCGCGCCGGGGTGTTCGGCGATGAATTCGGCCAGTGCTTCGTCGCCTTCGCTCAGCAAGCGCTCGCGGGTGGCTTCGAGTCGGTGCAGGCGGGCGGTATCGCGGCGGGTTTCGTCGCGATCGCGCACGAGCGCGCGACGGATGGCGTCGATCACTTCATCGTCTTCGCGGCGCATGATCTTTGCTAGGAACTGCAACTGGCGCTTGCGTGCGATCTGCGCGGTGATGCGGCGTGAGTCGCGCACCAGATCGCGCAGGTCGTCTGGCATGGGGACGGCGGAAAGTTCGCGTTCGCCCATGGCTACCAGCCGCTCGGCCAAGTCGAATACAGCCAAGGCATCGCGCCGTTGCTGGCTGCGGCTGGGGCTGAGGAATTCTCCGGTTTCGGTGTCGCGTCCGCGCATCGTGGCCACTCAGGAAAAAGATCGAAAAGGATACGCCAAGTGAGCACCATTCCCGCTGTTGTTGATTTTTCCGACGATTCGCCTGCCACGCAGGCCCGCCTTTCGGAGCTGGCAACTGACGTGCTGGCGCGCTGCAAGGCGCGTGGCGCCACGCAGGCCGAAGTGGATCTGAATGAAGATGCCGGATTGAGTGCAGGAGTGCGGCTGGGCGAGGTGGAAACGCTCGAGTACACACGTGATCGCGGCCTGTCGGTGACGGTGTATTTCGGCCAGCGCAAGGCCAGCGCGAGCACTGCCGATCTTGATCCGGCCTCGATTGAGGCCACCATCGAACAGGCCTGCGCGATTGCGCGCTACACCGAAGAAGACCCGTGCGCCGGCTTGGCCGACGCCATGCGCATGGCGCGTGATTTTCCCGATTTCGACTTGTGGCATCCACGACCTCTGGATGCCGATGCCGCGATTGAGCGCGCTTTGGCCTGTGAAGCGGCCGGGCGTGATGCCGACCCACGCATCTCCAACTCCGAAGGCGCGAACGCGGCACAGGGCGCCAGTGTTTCGGTGTATGCCAACAGCCACGGATTCATCGGAGCCGAACGCGGCACCAGTTACAGCCTGAGCTTGTCGCTGATTGCCGGTGAGGGCGAGGCGATGCAGCGCGATTACTGGTACGACGCAGCCTGCCGCATCGCGGACATGGCTTCGCCGCAATTCGTGGGCTTGCGTGCCGCCGAGCGTACGCTGGCGCGCTTGCAGCCGCGCGCCGCACCCACGGGAACCTTTCCCGTGCTGTTCTGTGCCGAAGTGGCGCGCTCTTTGATCGGGCACCTGCTGGGGGCCGTATCGGGCGGTGCGTTGTATCGGCGCGCATCCTTCCTGCTGGACCATCTCGGCCAGCCGGTGTTGCCGAGCGGCATCGATTTGATCGAGCGTCCACATCTTGTACGTGGGCATCGTTCCGCTGCTTTCGACGGAGAAGGCGTGGCGACTGCCGAATCGGCCTTGGTGCAAGGCGGTGTATTGCAACGCTATGTGCTCGGCAGCTACTCGGCGCGCAAGCTCGGCATGCAAAGCACCGCCAATGCCGGCGGTGTGCATAACCTGCATGTCACCACCGGCAAGGAGGATCTTCCTGCCCTGCTGCGCGGCATGGGGCGCGGTTTGCTCGTCACCGAACTGATGGGGCAGGGCGTGAATGCCATCACCGGCGATTACTCGCGCGGAGCGGCCGGTTTCTGGGTGGAAAACGGCGAGATCGCCTATCCGGTGGATGAAGTCACCATCGCAGGCAATCTCAAGGACATGCTGCTCGGCATAGAGACGGTGGGTTCGGACGTGGACCCGCGCTCGCACATCCTGACCGGCTCGATCCTCGTCGGCGCGATGATGGTGGCGGGTGGGGAGTGATGCTGGCTCAGCGCATTACCGCCAGGGTATCCAGCACGGCCTCGCCGTAGCGTTCCAGTTTGGCTGCACCGACGCCGGAGATGGTGGCCAGTTCGTCCATTTCGTTCGGATCTTCTTCGGCAATGTCGCGCAGGGTGGCGTTGCTGAAGATCATGTAGGCCGGCACGTTCTGTTCGCGTGCCAGTTGCATGCGGAGTTCGCGCAAAGCCTCGAAGCGTGGTTGGGCGGCGGGGGAAAGGTCGATGTCGCGGCTGCCGCGCGAGTCGGAGCGAGAATCCCCGCGCACGCTGGTGCGTTTGCGCGTGGTGCGCAAGTCGCGGCGCAGTTGGATGCGGGTTTCGCCGCGCAGGATCGGGCGTGCGGCGTCGGTGAGATGCAGCGCGCCATAGCCTTGCATGTCCACGTCGAGGAGGCCTGCGGCGACCAATTGCCGGAACACGCTGCGCCAGGTGTTGACATCCATGTCGGCGCCGATGCCGAACGTGCTGAGGTGGTTGTGACCGGACTGGGTGATGCGTTCGTTGGCGCTGCCGCGCAGCACATCGATCACATACCCCACGCCGAAGCGCTGGCCGGTGCGGTACACGCAGGACAACGCTTTCTGTGCGGCTTCCGTGCCGTCCCAGGTTTGCGGTGGTTCCAGGCAATTGTCGCAGTTGCCGCATGGCTGCGGGTAGGTTTCGCCGAAGCCGGCAAGCAGCACTTGGCGGCGGCAGCGGACGGTTTCCGCGTAGCCGAGCAGGGCATCGAGTTTGCGTCGCTCCAGGCGCTTGCGGTCTTCGCCAGCTTCGCTGTCCTCGATCATCTTGATGAGTGTGGCGAGGTCGCCGAAGCCATAGCACATCCATGCTTCTGCAGGTTCGCCATCACGTCCGGCGCGGCCGGTTTCCTGGTAGTAGCCTTCCACCGATTTGGGAAGGTCCAGGTGCGCGACGAAGCGCACGTCGGGTTTGTCGATGCCCATGCCGAAGGCGATGGTGGCGCACATCACGATGCCGTCTTCGCGAATGAAACGGCGCTGGTTGCGGGCGCGCAGTTCGGCATCCATGCCGGCGTGGTAAGGCAGTGCCGAGATGCCGTGGCCGGTGAGGTATTGGGCGGTTTCTTCCACTTTGCGGCGCGACAGGCAGTAAACGATGCCGGATTGCTCGCGGCGATCTGCAATGAAATCGAGCAGTTGGCGGCGTGCTTCGTCTTTCTGCACCACGCGATAGCGGATGTTGGGGCGGTCGAAGGAACTGACGAACCAGCGCGCTTCGCGCAGGTCCAGGCGTTCGGCGATTTCTTCGCGTGTTGGTGGGTCGGCGGTGGCGGTCAGCGCGATGCGCGGCACGTTCGGCCAGCGCTGGTGCAGGACGTCAAGTTGGCGGTATTCGGGGCGGAAATCGTGGCCCCATTGCGACACGCAGTGGGCTTCGTCGATCGCGAAAAGCGCGATGCGACAGCGGTCGATGAGGTCGAGGAAGCGCCCGGTGAGCAAGCGTTCGGGGGCGACGTAGAGCAGGTCCAGTTCGCCCGAGGCGAGTGCGCGCTCGGTTTCGAAGGCCTCCTGCGCCGTCAGCGATGAATCCAGCCGCGCAGCGCGCACGCCGAGCTGGCGCAGCGCATCGACTTGGTCCTGCATCAGTGCGATCAAGGGCGACACCACGATGCCGACGCCGTCGCGCAGCAGGGCCGGTATCTGGTAGCAGAGCGATTTGCCGCCGCCGGTCGGCATCAGTACAAGCGCATCGCCGCCGGAGATCAGGCAGTCGACGATATCGGCCTGCGGCCCGCGAAACGCACCGAAGCCGAAGACGCGCTTCAGCAACTCCAGGGGTGTTTCGGGCATCAGCGTTCCGGCGTCTTGCCAGACGCTTGGCCATGTCCCGGCACGAGTTGACGCAATTCGGCATCAGTGAGGT
>JAEXRB010000155.1 GCA_023438325.1 Pseudomonadota bacterium
TGTCCTGAGATGTGGAAGCGCTGGCTGCCGCTGGGAATCTGCGTGCTGCTGGGCGCGTTGCTGTACGCCGGCATCCGCCTGGCCGAAGTGCGCGACCCCAATGCGATTCCCTCGCCCTTGATCGGCAAGCCGCTGCCGGCCTTCACCCTGCCCACGCTGCACGATCCTTCGCAACGGATTGATTCGAGCACCCTGCGCGGCGTGCCGTTTCTGCTCAATGTGTGGGCGAGCTGGTGTCCTGAGTGTCGGACCGAGCATCCGCTGATCGAACAACTCGCACGCAGCGGCACCATCCGCGTGGTCGGCTTCAATTACAAGGACGACCCGGATGATGCCAAGCGCTGGCTGCAACAGTTCGGCGATCCCTACGCATTGATCCTGGCCGACGAACCGGGCCGCATCGCCATCGACTTGGGCGTATACGCGGCACCTGAAACCTTCTTCATCGATGCGCAAGGCATCGTGCGCTTCAAACACATCGGCGCCTTGACGCCGGATGTCGTGCAGCGCGAAATCCTGCCGCGCTTGCAACAGGAATCTTCCCGATGAAATCCATCCTGCGTGCCTTGGTGCTGTGCCTGATTGCCGGCACGGCTTTCGCGGTGGACCCGCTGCCCTTCCGCGATGCCCAGGAAGAAACCCGCTTCCGCACACTTGCCGCCGAATTGCGCTGCGTGATGTGCCAGAACCAGTCGCTCGCCGACTCCAACGCGCCCATCGCCCAGGACTTGCGCAAGGAAGTCCTGGAGCTGATGCAAAGCGGCAAATCGGACGAGGAAATCAAGACCTTCCTGACCGAACGCTACACCGATTTCGTGTTGTATCGCCCGCCGATGCGCGGCAGCACGCTATGGCTGTGGATCGCGCCGCCGCTGCTGCTGGTCATCGGCATCGCCGTGTTGTTCGTGGTAGTTCGCAAGCGCGCCAAGCCCGCTGCGGGCAGCGCACCGAAGTCGGTTGAAGGAGACGAGTGGCAATGATGGCGTTCTGGGCAATCTGCATCCTGCTGATCCTGCTGGCACTGGCCCTCGTGCTGCCACCCCTGCTGCGCCGTGAAGATGCATCCGATCCGCGCCGCGTCGCGCTTGAACATGCGCATCGCAGCGGCGTGCTGGATGCCGACGAATACACCCGCAAACTCGCAGCACTTGGCAATACCACACCAACGTCGATCTCGCCGCTCGCACGCAACACCGCCATCGCCCTTGTCCTGATCCTGCCGTTGCTGGCTGCCGGCCTGTATCAAAAACTCGGCGATGCACGCGTCTTTGATCCCTCCGTGCAGTCGGTTGCCAACGCCATGGAGAGCGCTCAGCGCGCCGGCCTGCCGCCGATGGAACAAGCCATCGCCGGGCTGGCCGAACGCCTCGCCCGCGAGCCTGACGATGCTCAAGGCTGGTTGCTGCTCGGTCGCGCCTACAAATCCACCGAACGCTTCGCCGAAGCCCGCGCAGCCCTCGCCCGTGCGCTCGCACTCACGCCCGATGCACCCGATGTCCTCGTGGAAACCGCTGAAGCGCAGGCCCTCTCCACACCCGGCGCCCGCTTCGATGGCGAACCGCTGACATTGCTGCAACGCGCCCTGGAGCGGGATCCGAACCACCAGCGCGGCCTGTGGCTGCTCGGCATTGCCCAGTTCCAGTCCGGTGACACAGACCCCGCCAGCGCCACGTGGGAAAAGCTCATCGCCACGCTGCCCGAAGACAGCCCGATGCGTGACAGCCTGCGCCAGCGCATCGATGAACTAAAGGCACAAACCGGACTTGCGGCGTCGGCCGACACGCCCTCCGTTCCCGCCTTGGAAGTACCGCCCGCACCCCGACTCGACATACGCGTGAACCTCGCCGCCGAACTGGCCCAACGTGTGGCCCCGGACGATGTGCTGTTCGTGTTCGCCCGCGCCGCCGAAGGTTCGCGCGCCCCCCTCGCCATCCAGCGCCTGCGCGCCGCCGCCCTGCCGCTCAGCATCACCCTCGACGACAGCCATGCGATGGTGCCGCAGATGAATCTATCCAGCGCAGCGCGCATCGTCGTTGGCGCACGCATCTCGCGCAGCGGCAACGCACAGGCACAGCCCGGCGATCTGGAAACCCTCTCCGAACCCCTGTCCAATTCGCACAAAGCCGTCATCACACTGACCATCGACCAGATCCTTCCATGACCGAGTTCGTCGCACCCGGTACCCGTTTCTTCGCCCTGCCCTCGCCGTTCCCGATGAAACGCGGCGGCGCGCTCCACCAGGCGCGGCTGGCGTATGAAACCTGGGGCACGCTCAATCCGCCGCGCGACAACGCCATCCTCATCCTGACCGGCCTTTCGCCCAGCGCCCACGCCGCCTCGCACGAGGGCAACCCGGAACCAGGCTGGTGGGAGCCGATGATCGGCCCCGGCAAGGCCATCGACACCGATCGTTATTTCGTCATCTGCTGCAACTCGCTGGGAAGCTGCAAAGGCTCCACCGGCCCGGCGTCTCTGGATCCAGCCAGCGGCGAACCATACCGGCTGGATTTCCCCGAACTGTCCATCGAAGACATCGCCCGAGCCGCCCACGCGCTGGTCGCAGGCCTCGGTATCGAGCATCTCGCCGGCCTGATCGGCTGCTCAATGGGCGGCATGTCCTCGCTTGCCTATCTGCAACACTTCCCCGGCAGCGTGCAGCGCTATATCAACGTGTCCGGCGCCGCGCTGGCGCTGCCGTTTTCGATCGCCATCCGATCCTTGCAACGCGAAGCCATCCGGCTTGATCCGGCCTGGAATCATGGCCATTACGGCGAAGACGCCTATCCCGAATCCGGCATGCGAATCGCACGCAAACTCGGCGTCGTCACCACCCGCTCCGCCCTGGAATGGGACGGCCGCTGCGGCCGCGGGCGGCTGGATGGCGAGCAACGCGAAGACGACCCCTTCGGCCTGGAGTTCCAGGTGGAGTCCTATCTCGAAGGCCACGCCCGCCGCTTCATCCGCGTGTTCGACCCCAATTGCTACCTCTACCTCAGCCGCTCGATGGACTGGTTCGACCTGGGCGAATACGCCCAAGGCGACGTGATGGCGGCACTCGCCGCCCTGCGTGTTCCACGCGCCCGCGTGCTCGGCGTCACCACCGACATCCTGTTCCCCATCGAACAACAAGAACAAATCGCCGAAGGACTGCGTGCCGGCGGCAGCGATGCTCAATGCATCGCCTTTCCCTCACCTCAAGGCCACGACGCCTTTCTCGTCGATTTCGCACGCTTCTCGCCTGCCGTGGCCGCATTTCTCGCAGAAACGTGAGCCTGTCGCAGCGGCAGGACAACCGCATCACCCTGCCACGGCCCCATCCAGTGGGCTGCGCACACCGGATGCGCCGCGATTGAGTACATGCACGTAAATCTGCGTCGTGCTGACGTCCGAATGTCCGAGCAATTCCTGCACCGTGCGAATGTCGTAACCTGATTCGATCAGATGCGTGGCGAACGAATGCCGCAGCGTATGGCACGTTGCCGGCTTGACCACACCCGACGCCCGTACCGCAATCTTCATTGCGCGCTGGATCGTTGACTCATCGACATGATGCCGGCGCATCATGCCAGCTGAAACATCCAACGAACGATGTCGGGCGGGAAACACATATTGCCAACCTTCCTCGCGCGCCGCTCCCGGATACTTGCGCGCCAACGCATCCGGCAACCACACCTCACCAAAGCCCGCCGCCACATCCAATCGATGAATGCGGCGCGCCTCCTCCATCTGCAATAGCAAAGGTGAAATCAATGTCTGGGCCAGCATGGTGCGGCGATCCTTGCCGCCCTTGCCTTGGCGAATCACCAGTTCACGCCGCACGAAATCCACATCCTTCATGCGCAGGCGCAATGCCTCCAGGAGACGCAAACCACTGCCATAAAGAAGATTCGCCACCAGCCAGGGGGTGCCCGTCAGCTCGCCCAGAACATGCCCCACCTCCTCGCGTGACAACACCACCGGCAACCGTGACGGACGTTTGGCACGCTGGATATTCTCCATCCAGCTCAAATCAAGCAAAAGCACTTCACGATAAAGAAACAACAACGCCGCCAACGCCTGATTCTGCGTCGCTGCGGCAACATTCCCCTTGACCGCCAGCAAGGTCAAAAACGCCTCGACCTCGCGCCTGCCAAGTTCACGCGGATGACGCTTGCCGTTGGCCAGAATGAAACGCCGAATCCAGCCAACATAGGCCTCCTCCGTCCGGCGCGACAAGCCCAGTCGCCGCATCCGCGCCCTGACCTCATCCAGCAACCGAGGCGCCCGCCCCACCTCGCCGCCGCGCCTTGCCATCGACATGCCCTTGTGCAAGGATTCCGTCATAACCCAGCCCCACTCAGCCCAAAGAAACATCGCAAGATTAGGCTGACGTGTTAGGCTGACCTATCAGAATAACCAACTGTTTTTCCTGAGACTTTTCCTAACCTCGTCAGTACACAACGGGGTTAGACTGAGGGATTAGGCTGAAACATGCGGTCGAATAGGCGTTAGGTGCCACAGAGACTATGTCGGAACTTTGGGGGCCAATCGCTGCAACTGACTGGCGCAGCACACCGCACATTGCCGGCCGTCCTGCTACAGAAGCAGATGTTGCTGCCGGCGTTGCCGTTTTCTACGTACCGGGCGATTCAACTGCAGCCTCAATGCCTTTGCCGTGCTGTGCCTATCAGCAACTTGAGGACGGTTCGGAGCGGCCTGTTGTTGTCGTCCAAGCCGAGCTTGCTCCGCACGGCACCATACTCGGGGTTCGCCCGCTTATCGGCGGCAATGGCATCTGCATGGCAACAGAGGTTCGGTTGCTGTCAACCGGGTTCGGGGCGTAGGGTGGCACCTAACAATTCATTCAAGCCGACGCCGCTTCGCGGCGCGGCTTAATTCAGGCGTTAGGCCGGGTCAAAGCATTTCCTGCTGAGTGGCGTTGGCCGCAACACCACAAACCACTTTCGCGGCTTCGGTGATGGCTGGCTTCGGCCACATCTGCCCGCTCTTGTTTCCACCGCGCCTCATGCGCGCCTTCGGACACAGCAAGCGCCCGCTTGCGGCGTTGCGTTCCCGGGCTTCGGTGTTGCGCCCTGACTTCAGCGCGGCGGTGGCCGCACCGTGTTGCGCACCCCGCGTTGCTGCACATGGCTTCGGCCAGGCGGGCGTGCGGGCTTCGGTTGGCAGAGCTGGGTTCGCAACCCCCGGTTGCCGCGGGACTTCGGTTGCTCACAACCGGCGCCCGTGCAATGCTCGCGGCGCCGTGGTGCGCTGTTATCCCGTCATCGTGCGTGCCTAACAATTCATTCAAGCCGACGCCGCTTCGCGGCGCGGCTTAACTCAGGTGTTAGGTCTCTGCAATGAGCTCACAGAATCTGGTAACGATCGCAAACGATTGGATCAGTCTTTGGTGCACACCTGTTAACTGGGAATTATTTGATCGACTTCATTCCGACGTCTTCCAGGACTGTGCTTCGGCAGGACGGGAATCGACAAAGTCTGGATTCGCAGCCGGTCTTGCCGAGCTTACGCAGGCCTTCCCTGACCTAATGACGATGGTCGACGATTTGATCGTGGATTTGTCCGCTAACAAGGTCGCAGTGCGCTGGACTGCGCACGGCACCAATGCACTGCGCTACATGAATGTTGGACCAACGCATAAGCCCACCGTCATTCGTGGAATTGAAATAATTGAGATCGATTCTGGTCAGATCATCCGCCGGTGGGGCGAGTGGGACATATCAGATCACGCAGAGACCTAACAATTCGTTCAAGCCGAGCCCGCTTCGCGGCCTCGTTTTTGCGGTAACGTTTACCACAACGCTCGGCCGCTACGCAGGCCGGCTTAACTCAGGCGTTAGGCTGCAGTAAGCAATAGAACGGTTGAATTTTGTTGCAAAGCTTGCTTCCCGAAGACCTTACAGACCTCTCGGCCATTCTTCGGCCAGGTCCTTCGCACCGGTCTCCTTTCGTTCTCCGACGCGCCTGCTCGTCAAGCTGCGCGGGCGCTGCTTTCGTAACGCAGCTGTACCTTTCGTGGCACACTGCAACCTAACCACTCGTTCAAGCCGACGTTGCTTCGCGGCCGCACACTTGGCAGCAACGGCTTGTCCAATTTGCGGCCGCGCTGCAACGCGGCTTAACTCAGGCGTTAGCCTTCAAAGGGGAGTTTCATGGAGCTTCGTGATATGGAATATGTCGGATTTTGGCCGCGACTAGGTGCCGCAATCATTGACGCGATTCTTGTCAGCGTTATCACCCTTCCTGTCCTTACCTTGATTTATGGATCGTCTTATTGGACGAGCGACAAGTTTATCCATGGCCCTGCTGACTTCATAATTAGCTGGATCCTGCCAGCGATTGCCTATGTTTGGCTCTGGGTAGCAACTGGTCAAACGCCAGGTAAAATGGCAATTGGTGCCAGAATCGTTGATGCAGATACAGGCAGGAATATTTCAATCGGGAAAGCCATAGCCCGATATCTCTCCTACTTTATTAGTGCTATCGGACTCTTGATCGGCTACATATGGATTGGGTTTGACCCTAAAAAGCAAGGCTGGCATGACCACATCGCTCGCACCGTTGTGATCAGAAGCAAAAATCGTGGCCCTCAGCCAGTTCGATTTGAAGGCTAACAGTTCGTTCAAGCCGACGTTGCTTCGTGGCCGCGCTTGCGGGTACGCTTGCAGCGTAACCCGCCGCTTGCCACTGCGCACCGCGGCTTAACTCAGGCGTTAGGTGTGCATGGATAATTCAATGCAAATTTTCGGACATGGCGTTATATCGCCCAGCGAACTGTGGAACCTCTATACGCGCGTTGCAGCCTCAGTCGACATCTGGCGGCCCGATTGCTTTGCAGCATCAGCTAAACAATGTGGCCTTAAACGAATCGCCGCTCGACGTGGATACTATAGTTTTTCTGGCCCATACGATTTGAAAGGCCAAGCTCCGGTTACAGCAGGGCACATTGAAGAGATACGGCTTTTTATTGGCAATGCACCAAGGGATGTCAGCACTGAGGTTTGGGAAGCCGAAAGCCCGAAAATTTCTATCCTGGCGTCCGACTATTCGGAAATGTTTAAGCGAGCACTCGGCACTCCTCGCTACGCTAACAACAATACTATTTTTGAGTACGATGGCCATCGTATTCGGGTGCTCGCCACGAATTCAGTTTGGGTTGTACTCTCTAGTTTTGCCGTCAACGCCATGCTGCCAAATGACTGGTGGCCCTCTCCGGTGCACACCTAACAATTCGTTCAAGCCGACCCCGCATCGTGGCGTCGGCCACGTGCCTGCGCTACGCTAGCACGCGTCCGCCACCCCGCTGCGGGGCGGCTTAACTCAGGCGTTAGGGCTGGCTTGACAGATCGTATCCATTCGGATACATTGCGTTATGCTCACTGTCTTACAAACGCCTGAGTTTGAGGCTTGGCTCAGGAAGCTCAAAGACCCTATCGCTATAGCACGTGTCGCAGCACGCATTCGCTCCGCTCAACATGGAAACTTTGGCGACTGCAAGCCGGTTGCTTCTGGCATTTCAGAGATGCGAGTGCATGTTGGTCCGGGCTACCGTCTCTACTATGCACGAAAAGGTGAAATCATTTACATCATGCTTTGTGGTGGCAACAAGTCCACCCAAGCAAAGGACATTGATCGTGCGATTAAGATCCTGTCTGATCTCGGAGAACTACCATGACCTCTCTTAAACCCTTTGATGCTGCCGACTATCTCGAAAACGATGCAATCGTTTCGGAATATTTGAATGCTGCTCTGGAAGACGAGAATCCTAGTGTCTTTCTTCAAGCAATTGCAGACGTTGCTAAGGCTCGCGGCATGTCACAACTTGCCAAAGATACTGGGCTCGGCAGAGAGAGTCTGTACAAGGCGCTGGCACCAGGCGCAAAGCCTCGCTACGACACAGTCATGAAATTGGTCAAAGCCCTAGGTGTCGAGCTCCATGCAACAACAATGCACGCTAGCCAGCCCTAACAATTCGTTCAAGCCGAACTTGCTTCGTTACACCGGCGCCGTGGCAGGTTAAGCTTGCCACGGCGCCGGCTGCACTTCGCAAGTCGGCTTAACTCAGGCGTTAGGCCACACAGGAAGCTTCATGGCTAGTATCCGCAGTCCAATTCTTGTCGTTGCAGCAGGTCTAAGCGCACTCGCTGCGTTACTACATCTGGCATGTATCGCTGTTGGTGCTCCGGGGTATCGCCTGCTCGGCGCCGGAGAGGGGATGGCCCAGATGGCTTTATCCGGACATTGGTACCCAGCCGTAATCACATCGGTCATAGCTGCCATTTTGTTTGCTTGGTCACTGTACGCTCTTTCAGGCTCGGGGCTTATCCGTCGGCTCCCTTTTCTTCGTACTGTTCTGATTGCAATTACAGGCGTCTACTTGCTACGGGGGGTTGCTTTCTTCCCTCTCATGGCTCACTTCCCAGGCAATAGCATGACTTTTTGGTACGTTAGCTCGGCCATTTGCCTGCTCTTTGGCGTTGTCCACTCTTTTGGTCTTCGTCAAGCCTGGTTAAACCTGTGAGGCAGGTGTGGCCTAACAATTCATTCAAGCCGACGCCGCT
>JAEXRB010000203.1 GCA_023438325.1 Pseudomonadota bacterium
TGCCCGAGCCGCACGTTGCCGATGCGCACGCGCACAAGCTGTTTCACGCGGTAGCCAAAGTGGGCGGCCATCAGGCGGATCTGCCGGTTGAGGCCTTGATTGAGCACGATGCGGAAGCCGTGGCTGCCGAGTTTCCCGGTCTTGCACGGCAGGGTCACCTGCCCATGCACCGGAACGCCCCGGCTCATGTCGCGCAGGAATTGCGGCGTGACCGTGTGATTCACGGCCACCAGGTATTCCTTGTCCAGCTTGTTTTCCGCACGCAGGATGCGGTTGACGATGTCGCCGTCGCTGGTCAGGAGGATCAGCCCTTCGGAGTCCTTGTCGAGCCGGCCAATCGGGAAGATGCGCTGCTCGTGGCCGACGAAATCCACGATGTTGCCTTTGACATCGCTCTCCGTGGTGCAGGTGATGCCCACCGGCTTGTTGAGCGCGATGTAGACATGCCGGCGCTTGCCCGGCGTTGCTGCGGGACGTGCGGTGATGGTGTTGCCGTCGATCCGCACTTCGTCGGCGTCGCGCACTTCCGCGCCGATCCGCGCACGGATGCCGTTGACCGTGACTTTGCCGGAGGAAATGAGACGATCCGCCTCGCGCCGCGAGGTGAAACCGGTTTCGCTGATGAACTTGTTGAGGCGCATAGGGCGCGCATCGTGTCACACGCGGGGCCGGGAGCCAATGTGCCGATGGTGAGGTGGTGCTTCAACCCTTTGAATCGGAAGGCGAACAAGATTGTTTCAAGATGAGTTCAATGGCGTGAGGAAGGGCGTGCGACGAGCACGGGTTGTTCAAAACCATCGGAGAACGGCTCCGCGCGCGGCAGGATATCGAGGAACACGGCCTTCGGAGGCCCTGCCTCGCCGGCAATGTCCCGGCCCTGCACATAGATGAGGTGGCGGCCGGGTGCGAGCGTGCTGGTGTCGATCACCGCTTCCACGTTTTCCTCGGTGGCATCGAACTGGCCATCGGAAGGCTGCATGTTGATGCCGGTGGCGCCACTTTCCCAAGGCAGTTCGTCGATGTAGTAGCGCGCACCGGCAATGCTGTGGCGGGTGCGAGGTTGCACGATGACACTGGAGTTCTGCCGGGGGTCGCGATAGCGGTTGTCGCTGATGTCGGCGGATAGCGTTGCCTGATCACCAATCCACA
Source organism: Pseudomonadota bacterium (assembly GCA_023438325.1). Lineage (GTDB taxonomy): Bacteria > Pseudomonadota > Gammaproteobacteria > Xanthomonadales > Xanthomonadaceae > Denitratimonas. Next base: position 1,150 of record JAEXRB010000203.1, read on the forward strand.
CGACAGGCGGCTGGATGCTGGCGGTGTAAGTATCCGGGCCGGCGGGTAATTTGTATGGTGCGTGCAGGGTGCGGGCGGCATAGCGCAGGGCGGCGAGGTTCTTCGGAGCGGTAGTGCTCTGGAAGGTCGTGCAACTCTCGAAGAAGGCCACGCCCAATTCGATGGTGTAGGCCGGTACGCCGAGTTCGCCGTAGGCGAAGTCATCGGTGGTGCCGCGCGTGGCATACAGGCCGATGGCTTGCTGGGGTTCGTAATCGTTGAACCAGGCCAGGCGCATGCCCAGCGTTTCCAGTGCCGTGGCATTGCCGCTGCGCACGGCCCGGTGGCCCCAAGGCCAGAGAACGAGTTTGGAATAGCTGTGGATGTCGAAAAACAGCCCTTGGGTATCTTCGTCGGCAGCTTGGGTTTCGCTCTCTGCGTTGTCTGGGCGCGTGTCAGGAAAGATGCTCTGCACGTAGGCGCTCACTGCCTGGGTTTCGGGCTCGGAGGCGGCGCTGGGTCCGCGGTAGGTTGCTTGGCAAGAGCTCAGACTGGAGCCACCATTGGGGTAGTTCCAGAACACCGGATAGTTGCGGTTGAGATCAGTGCCCGGAGCGGCACCCGTACCGCAGTGAGTGATGTTTTCATTCTTGCGCCACGAAAGGCCGTCTTCGGCACGCTTGCGTCCGTCCGGGTTGGCTTGCAGCAGGAAGTGGAACTCCATGTGATCCAGCAGCCATGTCGCGTTGGCATCCGTGCCGTAGCCGGCGAGCAACTCTTCGGCATAGCGCGTCATCAGTTCTGCCGGGGTGTATTCGCGCGCATGAACTGAGCTCATCACGAACATCTTGGGCTTCTCGCCGGCAACCAGACTGTTGGTGAGCTTCAATACCTGGAGTTGGTAGCCTTGAGCACTGTTGACGCTGCGCCGCCAGCTCGGGCCGATGTCGATGCTGCTGGCCAAGGCGGGGTGGGTTGCCACCAGCGACGCCACGGTGCTGGTGGTTTCTTCCACGGTGCGGTAGCAGGAATAGCCGGGGATCGCGCGCAGCGACTCCAGCGGTTGCATGCTGGCTTGCAGCGCGGCACTGGCTTCCGCATCCGTTTGCCACGCCATGCCGCGGTCGGAAAGCCAGCGCCGTTCCTCCACGCCGGCCTCCACCCTTGCCTGACCGGTGGTGTGATCGAACAGCACGTGGCCGAAACGATTGCCCAGCTGTTGCAGCACATCGGCATCGGTTTTTTCGATGATGACCACTTCCTCCATCTGCTGCTGCGCGGCGGGATCGTGTGCGACAGCGGACAGACTCATCAGCAGGAGGGCGGCGCGAGGTATGGCTTTGGAAATGAGCTGCATTGGCATGCGAGGTTGAAGCGACGGCGGAGGGTCACTTTACATGCGTTGCCTTCCGCAGCCCTGTGCACGGGATTCGGGTTTGGAATATTGGTGTGTCGGTTACGAGCCGCTTGCAGCGCCGGTCGGAATCTGTGCGCAGGTGGCGCAGTGCAGTGTGCCAATGCGGAACTGGTAGCGCACCGGTGCGCCGGCAGGGATTTCTTCTTCGCAACCGTCGCAGACCGAGGCGATGTCCAAAGTCTCCACCACATGCGTGTGCAGTGGTTGCTCCACGCCTCTGGAAATCAACCCGCGAGCGGTCGGCTTGACCATTTCGGCGCGGAACAATTCGTGCATCGCCATCCAGCGACGGATCAGTTCCATCGGCACCTGATGCAGGTGCAGGACCGATTCGAACAGCGCTTCGCGGTAATCGAACAGGTCATCGGAAATCACCATCCAGTGGTGGGCGTTGTAGGGATTCATGCCCAGGTACTGGGTTTCTCCGGAGAACACGTGGGCGAGGAACTCGTACTGCTTTTCGATGGCGCGTGATTTGGGCACGCCGATGAAAAACGGCGAAAGGCGCGCATCGGCATACACCCGTGTGTAGAAGTCTTCCAGGATGCGGGTGAGCTTGGGGCCGTTTTCCAGGGCGGCCCAGATTTCAGGATCCGTTTCCAGGCCTGCGAGTTTTTCCGCATCGCGCGGCATGGGCGGATGGGCGTAGTCGAAAGGATCGGTATGGATGCGCGTGCGCTGCACGCCGCAGAGTACGGCGCGGTAGCGCGCTTCTTGCACCATCCATGGCAGGCCGCAGAGGAACACCTCGGCCTCGTGCAGATCGGGATGATGTCCGAAAGCGGCATCGGTGGCGCGACCTTGCACGCCGCCGGTTGGAGGCGCGTCGCCGGTGATGCAGGGGATGTAATGGAAATTCGGATGTGCGGCGGTCAGTGCGGTGAGGGTGTCGTGCAGGTAGAGGTCGGCGCAGTGGCGAACACCGTGGTAGAGGTGGATCGGTGCGGTGTGTCCTTGCATCAGCGCATCGCGTGCCAGTGCTGCCATGGCGCCTGCACCGGTGCCGGTGGCCAACAGCAGCAGCGGGCGGCCTTTCATGTCGGAGGTATAGAAACAATCGCCGCCCGGGCCGCGCAGGCGCAGCTTGGTGCCGGGCTGGGCGGTGTCGCACAGCCATTGACTCATGGCGCCGTCGGGCGTGCGTTTGACGTGGATGCGGAAGAAATAGTCCTCTCCCGGCAAGGTGGCGAAGGAGTACGGGCGCGCGAGGCCGTCTTCGCGCAGCAGATGGACGTGTTGGCCGGCGTGGAAATCCAGTTCGCGCACGGCGGCGATATCCAGTTCCACCACCAACGGCGAACATTCGCGCCGGCCGACGATTTCCGCGTCGATGGCGCGGCGTTCCAGTTCCGGCGGGGCAAGCTTCAGGTCGCTTTTCGGGATGGCCACGCAGGGCAGGATGTGGCCATCGCGGATTAGGCCTTCGTCGATGTGGCGAGTGTGTTCGACTTCGCCTTCAAGGCACCGCAGCGCGCAGGTGTGACAGGAGCCGCGCCGGCAGGAGTAGTCGGCTACGGCACCTTGGCGCAGCAGGGCTTCCAGTACGGTTTCGCCATTGCGGACATCGTGGTCGCGTCCCTCGAAGTGGATGGTGCTCACGTTGATTCCTGTGATCTGGTTGGGTGGATGCCGGGTAAATATCGAGCGACATGGTAGTCCGCTTTGCCGGGCCGGGTGGCAGGAAGCCTCCGGGCGGCGGAGCCTTGGTCCGAGGAAGCGACCAAGGACTGATTGACCGCCACGGCGGCGCGGCGCGATGCTCCGATTCCCGTTGATGTGGAGATGGCTTGATGAAGGGCATCAATCATGCGCTTTGGGGGGCGATGGCGCTGCTGGGGGCAGGTTGCCTCGGCGTGGTCGCGCTGCGCCAGGGCGAGCAGATCAACGCGTTGTGGATCGTGGTGGCGGCGGTGTCGATCTACTTGGTCGCCTATCGTTACAACAGCCTCTACATCGCCAGAAACGTGATGGGGCTGGATCCCGCGCGTGCCACGCCGGCGCACGTGCACAACGACGGGCTGGATTACGTGCCCACGAACAAGCACGTGTTGTTCGGCCATCACTTTGCCGCCATTGCCGGTGCCGGCCCTCTGGTGGGCCCGGTGCTCGCCGCGCAGATGGGCTACCTGCCTGGGATGTTGTGGGTGATCGTCGGCGTGGTGCTGGCCGGTGCGGTGCAGGATTTCATGGTGCTGTTCATTTCCAGCCGGCGTGATGGCCGCTCGCTCGGCGATCTGGTGCGCGAGGAAATGGGAACGGTGGCCGGCACCATCGCATTGTTCGGCGCGTTCATGATCATGATCATCATTCTCGCCGTGCTGGCGATGATCGTGGTGAAAGCCTTGGCGGAAAGTCCGTGGGGCATGTTCACCGTGATGGCGACGATGCCGTTGGCCATCTTCATGGGCATCTACATGCGCTACATCCGGCCGGGAAGGATCGGCGAGATTTCGGTCGTCGGCATCGTGCTGCTGTTGGCGGCGATCTGGCTTGGTGGGAAGGTCGGCGCGCATCCCACCTGGGGCCCGGCATTCACCTTCACCGGCACCCAGATCACCTGGATGCTGATCGGCTACGGCTTCGTCGCGGCCACCTTGCCGGTCTGGCTGTTGCTGGCGCCTCGCGATTACCTTTCCACGTTCCTC
>JAEXRB010000212.1 GCA_023438325.1 Pseudomonadota bacterium
TATTGAGGCCAGCAGCAGCTGCACCGGTCAGATCCTCATAGATCTGCACGTCGTTCATGCAGTGCTTGAGGGCACCCGTTTCGCGATTGACGATGGTCCTGATCTTGAAATATTCATCGATCGGCCATGCAGCCCCGGTATCGACAAGGACACCGCTGCCGTCACCCTGGAACTCGATCGCCTGAATTTTGCGTTCGACGCTGCGTTCGAACTGGAGGATGGTCGTCACAAGCCCGGCCGCAGGATCCTGCGGGTTGAATTGCCAGGTTGCGCCATTGGTAGTGCGCGACAGGCGCAGATTGGCGGTGACCGCAGCATAGGGGGCCGTGCCAATGGCCACCGTGGGCGAAATCGCGAGCGCCCGGGTGGATGTGGTCGGACTGGCAAGACTGGTGGCCCTCAAATGCTGGCTGCCATGGGCAGGCACCGTATCGGAAACCGTCCAGGTACGCGCCCCCCAACCCTGCTGCCCATTCAGGGCGGCCACGGTAAAGGGAGCTTCGAAACCGGTGGCGTACGACTGGCTGTCGGCACCGCCAATGGCAGTGAACGATGCGCTCGCCGCCGGGCCATTGCCCATATCGGTCTGCAAGGCACCGGCGGGGACGCTGTACACGTAATTGCCACCCACCGTGGCCGTGATGTCCACGCTCAGCGTACAGCCTCCCACGGGAATGGCGCCGCCATTGCCCAAGGTGAAGGTGTTGCCGCCATCAACGGCCGTCAGCGTGCCGCTGCACGTGGTGGTGGCGGCACTCGGCGTTGCCACTTCCATCCCGGCCGGGAGGGTGTTGAGGAAATCCGCAGTGAGAACTGCCGGATTGGGATTGATGTTGCCGAAAGTGAAGGTCAGCGTACTGGTAACCGGCACCGTGCCCACTTCGGGGGCAAAGGCCATGGCCATGGTCAGAGGCAACGGCGGCACCACGGCAGCCGGATCAATCGTGATGGTGTAATCCTCGGATTGGCCATAGCCAGCGGTATTGCAAGGCAACAGCGCCGCCAAACCCGTGGTACCAAAACGTGTCATGGCACGCAGGCGCGTGTCGCCAGGCGTGGCGTCCGCAGGCACCGTGATGTATGCGGTAACGGACGTGGCATCCAAGCCGGTGGAACCCGTGATGATGCCGATCCAGTAACCCTCGCCGGCGTCTTCGAAATCACCGTCCTGGTTCCAGTCCGCGTAGATGGCATTACCGTGCGAGAACGATGCACCATCCGTGTTGGCCTTCATCGTCACGGCATAGGTGGCACCCGGACGCAACGTGCCGGCAATGGCAGTGAAATCTTCATGCGCGGCACTAGTGGTGGCAGCGGACGAAGGATTGTTGATTTCGTTGATCTGCAGCAGGGTGATCGGTTCGACCCCGCTGGTAAAGGTATTGGTGCAGTAAGGCGCGATGGCGGACGGGGCGGCCGATGGGACATGCCCGTTCGCCTGACCGTTGTCGACTTTCAAGACATCCGCCGCCGCGCTGATGCTGTCGATGGACGCTCGTGACTGGCCTGCCACGGCAAAAGCGCTGCCGCTTATGGCCAGCCCTCCGCCCAGCAGTGCCAGCGCGAGCGCTGATTTCGTTCTGGTTTTCATCTGGTCTCTCCCCAAAAATAAAAGCCCCGCCGGCAGGAGTTTGCCGTCAGGGCACCTGTTGCAACCCGCATGCAGCACTGCAGTCCATTGCATTTGCCGTGATCTGTGTGGTCTCTCGCATTGCTCATCCCGTTGCAGTACGCCCTCCAACCATCTCGTTGCGACGCAACTGCGAAGACGTCCATTGTGTGCAATGAACGCGTGCAGCAGGCACGATGCGTATCGGTTCCCATGAAAAGGAATCCCGGAGCATGCCTCCCCTCGGGGTAGCTCACGGACCGATGTTTTGAGTGTTGGCTCCATGGCTTTATGCCTCATGCGAGCGCTCAAGGCAATGCCTCGCAAGATGCCGCGATGCAACATCCGCAGGTGTTCGCCGTATCCCTCACGCGGAATCTCCCGAGCCATACTTTTGCTCGAGGAAAATGCGCGACCCATTCGCTTTCCCGACAACCGGCAGCAAAGCCCGTCTCTTGCGGAATCCTGCGTTCGTCCGGCTGCGCTACGCTCCGTGCATGACACACGCCATACTCCGCCGATGAGCCCTGCCCCCATCCGCACGACATCGTGGATGCCCGATTTCTGTCGCCCGCAGGCGCTGTTCGGGGTGATGGTCGCAGTGGAAGTGGCGGTGCTTACGGCGGTTCTGCTGCGTCTGCCACAAACGCCGGGGAGCTGGACGGAACTGTTCACCGCAAGCCTGTTGGCCCAGTGGCTGGCGCTGATGTGCGTGGCGGCGCTGTGCAAGCTGCGCCCGGCGATCGAGCGGCTGCCGCGTCTTTCCGGCATCGTTCTGGCACTGGCGATACCGACGCTGATCGTGGGCCTGGGCACCTTTTTCGTGGTGTTGCTCGATCAATCGCTCGGGCTGGATTTCAGCGTTGCCTCGCCTTACACACTGCGCTTCGTGGCTGTCTGCATGGCGGTGGCGCTGCTGCTGGCCGCGGCGCTGCTGCGCTACTTCTATGTCACCGAACAATGGCGCGGGCAAGTGGCTGCCCATGCGCAGGCACAGGTGCAGGCCTTGCAGGCGCGCATCCGGCCGCACTTCCTGTTCAACAGCATGAACTCCATCGCCAGCCTGATCCGGCACGATCCGGCCACGGCCGAACGCGCGGTGGAAGATCTTTCAGAACTGTTCCGCGCCGCGCTGGGCACCGGCAGTGGCGAATCGACACTGGCCGAAGAACTGCACCTGGCCGAGCGCTATCTGGCCATCGAAGCCCTGCGCCTGGGATCACGGCTGCATGTGGATTGGGTGCTGCCCGATGACTTGCCGCGCACCCTGCCGCTGCCGCGCCTGATCCTGCAACCGCTGGTGGAAAACGCCATCGTGCATGGCATCGCCAAACTGCCGCAGGGCGGGAAGCTGCGCATCGCGGCATGGCGCGAAGGTGCACAGCTGCACATCGATGTCTCCAATCCGCTGCCGCCTGCGATCACGCCTTCGCATGGCAACCACCATGCGCAGGACAACATCGCCCAGCGCCTTGCCCATCGCTTCGGCGCGCGCGCGCGCATGGCTGCCGGCGCGCGGGACGGCTACTATGCCGCCACGCTGATCGTGCCCATCGATGCCCCATGAGAATCCTGATCGCCGATGACGAACCCCTCGCCCGACGCCGCCTGCGCGATCTGCTTGGCGGTGGCGCTGCTGCTGGCCGCGGCGCTGCTGCG
>JAEXRB010000235.1 GCA_023438325.1 Pseudomonadota bacterium
CGACGCCACTGTTGTTCACGCAATCGCCGCCGATACCGCCGTAACAGCGGCTCTGGAACGAGACGAATCGTCCATTGGCCGATATCGCCGCACGCGAGGCGAACGCCGTACTGGGCGAACCGGAAACGCCAGTGGCACGGCTGATCAACTGAAGGGCATTGGTGCTCATATCGCGCACATAGGCCTGCCCGTTGGACACGCCGGGAATGAGCGGCTGGTTGCAGATCATCACCACATAACGTCCGTCGTCGGACATCGCATTGCCCCGGATCGAACAGCCATCCGGCGCCAGTGCGCCCGTCGATGTCGCCGATGCATGGCGAATCTGGCCGGTATCCATGTCCTTGACGAACACCTGATTCCAGCCATTGGAAGCAATCCCCAGATTGGACGACGAAGCCTCGAACGCGACGTAGCGGCCATCACCGGACATCGCCACCCAGTCATCGTTGACATGAGCATTGGAGGCATCGCCCGCGCTGTTGGCACTGACCAGTCGCAACTGCCCGGTGACGCGATCCTTGCGCACCACCTGCCAATTGGTCGTCGGCACGCCCACCTCGAGATTGCCGGCATGATTGAGAAAAGCCACATAGCGTCCATCACGCGATACCACGGGCGATTCCCCCCGCACCACCGTCCCGCCCGTGGTGCGGGAGACCACCTCGATCAGGCCGGTATCCAGATCCACCGCCATGACTTTGTCGGTGTTGGCCTCCGCCCCCGAAGCCCAGTTGGTGGCCGAGGTGGAAAACACCACGGATTTTCCATCGGCGGACACATCCACGGCCGCGGACGCACCATTGCCCTGCAGACCTGCACCGGGAATGAGACGGCCATACAACCACTGGGCGTGCGCCGGCCCGATCACGGCCAGCCCGGCGAAAACAGCGAAAAGTGAAGCACGAAACGACATGGCGAACTCCTCGGCGCGATATCCCTGCGGTTTCCTGTACGCAAGCGCGCCGCCAATCCCCTCACCGACCAGCAACACCGCCGTGCGCTGGTAGAATTGCGCCCCTTCCCGCCGAGGGGCGCTGCAAGTCCGGAGATACCGGAATCAGGCTCGGCGGTCGACTCATTCCAACGGCGCTCGCGAACGCATCCGGCACTGCACCCCGCAAGCGCGCCGGGCAGTTCACCTTTTCGGAGCCATCACCATGAATGCACAACTGAAGACCTTCTCCACCGAGGGCGATTACAAGGTCGCCGACATCTCGCTCGCCGACTGGGGCCGCAAGGAACTGGATATCGCCGAGCACGAAATGCCGGGCCTGATGTCGATCCGCCGCAAGCACGCCACCGCCAAGCCGCTCAACGGCGTGCGCGTGACCGGCTCGCTCCACATGACGATCCAGACCGCCGTGCTGATCGAAACCCTGAAGGACATCGGCGCCGACGTGCGCTGGGCCTCGTGCAACATTTTCAGCACCCAGGATCACGCCGCCGCCGCCATCGCTGCCAGCGGCACCCCGGTATTCGCGTGGAAGGGCGAAACGCTCGAGGAATACTGGGACTGCACGCTCGACGCCCTCACCTTCACCCTGGCCGACGGCACCCTCACCGGCCCCGAGCTGGTCGTGGATGACGGTGGCGACGTCACCTTGCTGATCCACAAAGGCTACGAACTGGAACAGGGCGACGAGAGCTGGGTGAACTCGGCTTCCGGCAGCCACGAAGAGCAAGTCATCAAGAACCTGCTCAAGCGCGTGGCGAAAGAACGCCCCGGCTACTGGACGCGCGTGGTGAAGGACTGGAAAGGCGTTTCCGAAGAAACCACCACCGGCGTGCACCGCCTGTATCAACTGGCCGAAGCCGGCAAACTGCTGGTGCCGGCGATCAACGTCAACGCCTCGGTCACCAAGTCCAAGTTCGACAACCTCTACGGCTGCCGCGAATCGCTGGCCGATGGCCTCAAGCGTGCGCTCGACGTGATGCTGGCCGGCAAGGTCGCCGTGGTCTGCGGCTACGGCGACGTCGGCAAGGGCTGCGCGGCCTCGCTGCGCGCCTATGGCGCCCGCGTCATCGTCACCGAAATCGACCCGATCTGCGCGCTCCAGGCCGCAATGGAAGGCTACGAAGTCACCACCGTCGAAGACACCCTCGGCGTGGGCGACATCTACGTCACCACCACCGGCAACAAGGACATCATCCGGGTCGAACACATGACCGCGATGAAGGATCAGGCCATCGTCTGCAACATCGGCCACTTCGACAACGAGATCCAGGTCGATGCGCTCAAGGCACTGGCCGGCGTGCAAGTGGTCAACATCAAGCCGCAGGTCGACAAATACCTGATGCCCAACGGCAATGCCATGTTCCTGCTGGCCGAAGGCCGCCTCGTCAACCTTGGCTGCGCCACCGGCCACCCGAGCTTCGTGATGAGCAACAGCTTCTCCAACCAGACCCTCGCGCAGATCGACCTGTGGGCGAACAAGAACAGCTACGCCCCCAAGGTCTACATCCTGCCCAAGAAGCTCGACGAAGAAGTCGCCCGCCTGCATCTGGAAAAGATCGGCGTGAAACTGACCAAACTCACCCAGGACCAGGCCGATTACCTCGGCGTGCCGGTGGAAGGCCCGTTCAAGCCCGAGCATTACCGCTACTGATCGGCGCTTTCGCTTGCGCGGCGGTTCCTAGAGTCGGCTTTTACCGACACCACACTGAAGCAGGAAGGCCGCCCCCGAATGGGCGGCCTTCCTGTTACCGAACCATCCGCTTGTCAGGCGGATCAGACTCGCGGCGTTGTCGCCACGTCTGCGAACTCCGACTCCACACCACGTCGTCAGGCGTCAGCTTGCGGAACTCCTCGAGGATGCCCTTGTTGATTCCCCAGTTTCGCTGGCGGTTCTTGTAGACGTGATGCTCGCCGAAGGTCATGCGTATACCGCGCGCAGCGGACGATTGCACCAAGCGGTTCTGCCGCCGGTACTGGTCGAGCATCCTCCGCGCCACAGGCTTCTCATCTTCCGAAAGCGTCATATCACATCCGATGGCCTGTAGAGGTGTCCTCACCCAAGAGGGACGGGAGGGCGTCCCGAAGGACGCCTCCCGGGTGCTGCGCTTAGCTCGGAGGGCTGCGCCAATGCTGACAGACGTATTCCAGATGGCCCTTACGGACCCGGGTATACGCGCACACATGCACCGTCTTGGCGTGGGACATAAGTCCTCCTGCAAGCCGGATTTGTGAGGACGATATCGGAATTCCGGATCCCAGGGGATATACTCCCTACGTGGTACGGGCCGCGGAACCGGCAGAGGGACACCCTCAACTGCCATGCCGTGATGCCGGTACGGAGGTTCGGAACACCGCTGTAGACACCCTTGCCGGGGTGTTTCCAACTCCAAACCAACCGCACCGACGTTTTGCCTACCTAGCGCCTCAACTCAAGCCTGTTTCGCGACGGGGAACTTGAGTTGGGGCGTTGTTTTGTCTGGGCCTTCCGCGGCGGTAGTCAGCGGGAGGCCACGCTTTCTCCTCATAGGTCGTCGTCCTCCTCCTGTGTAGACGCAGCTTCTTCGCCCATCGTTTCCCGGTAGTTCTCGAGGATGTACTGCGTCATCTTGACGACCGAATTCCACTGCTTCTCGGTCATCCGGTCGGGCAACATGATCGCGCCGTTCTTGCCGCCGAAGATCGGGATGGGGATTGAAATCATCCCGTCAGTAGGAGGCGGTGGTGGCCTGTATGCAGGGATTGCGGCAGGCGCCGCCAGTGTCGCCGGGATAATCACAGCCGTTTTTGCCTTCCGCTTACCGCTGCCGCCTCCGACCATCGGGGGCGCCTTCGCATGAGGGCTGACAACGATCCCCGCATCCTTCGCGGCCGATAAGAAGAACGTCACCGACTTGGCTAGTGTCGATCCGCCGATCTCGTACTGCCGGAACTGGTCGGCGAGCTGCGATGTGGTCGCGCTCCGCAGATTGAAGGTGCCGTCGGTGATCTGGCCGTAGGCGGTTACCACCATGTCCTTCAACATCGCCTTTGCAGCGTCCTCATCTGTCGCGACGTAGTCCTCCAGCAGCTTCGTCGGAATGCCGGCCTCATCAATCAACTTGAACCACTTTAGTGTGGCGATTAGCGCGGACTGCTCCGACCCAGAGCGGCGACTCAACAGGCTCCGGTCGATAGCAGCGGGCATGACGTCGTACTCGCGCAGCTCATTTATCAGCGAGCCGAAGCTCCGATAAGACGCGTACGGCGGCTTGATG
>JAEXRB010000337.1 GCA_023438325.1 Pseudomonadota bacterium
GAAGACGTGAAGTTCAAGGATCTGGGCCTGGTCATCGTCGATGAAGAACAGCGCTTCGGTGTGCGCCAGAAGGAGCGCCTCAAGGCGATGCGCGCCGAGGTGCACCTGCTCACCCTCACCGCCACGCCGATTCCGCGCACCTTGAACATGGCCATGGCCGGGCTGCGCGATCTTTCCATCATCGCCACGCCACCACCGAACCGGCTTGCCGTGCAGACCGTGGTGACGCAATGGGATCCGGCCCAGATGCGTGAAGCCTTCCAGCGCGAACTGTCGCGCGGCGGACAGATCTATTTCCTGCACAACGAAGTGCAGGACATCGAGCGGGTGGCACGCGAACTTGGCGAACTGGTGCCCGAGGCGCGCATCCGCATCGCGCATGGCCAGATGCCCGAGCGCGAGCTGGAACAGGTGATGCTCGATTTCAACCGCCAGCGTTTCAACGTGCTGGTATGCACCACGATCATCGAATCGGGCATCGACATTCCCAACGCCAACACCATCGTGATCGACCGCGCCGATCGTTTCGGCCTGGCCCAATTGCATCAACTACGTGGCCGCGTCGGACGCTCGCATCACCGCGCCTACGCCTACCTCATCGTGCCCGACAAGAAAGCCATGAGCTCCGATGCAGCCAAGCGACTGGAAGCCATCGCCTCACTCGATGAACTGGGTGCCGGCTTCACTCTGGCCACGCACGACCTGGAAATTCGCGGCGCCGGCGAGCTGCTCGGCGAAGGCCAATCCGGCCAGATCGCCGAAGTGGGTTTTTCGCTGTACACCGAGCTTCTCGAACGCGCGGTGCGTTCGATTCGTCAGGGCAAGATTCCCGATCTCGACGATACCGACCGCCACGGCGCCGAAGTCGAATTGCACATCCCGGCCCTGATCCCGGACGATTACCTGCCCGATGTCCACACCCGCCTGACGCTCTACAAGCGCATCGCATCGGCCACCAGCACCGAGGCGCTGCGCGAATTGCAGGTGGAAATGATCGACCGCTTCGGCCTGTTGCCCGATCAGGTCAAACATCTCTACGCCGTGGCCGAGCTCAAACTCGCCGCCACCGCGCTGGGCATCCGCAAGCTGGAAGTGGGCGAGCGCGGCGGACGAATCCAGTTCGTGCCGCAACCCAAGGTGGACCCGATGACCATCATTCGCCTGATCCAGACTCAACCGCGCGTGTTCGCCATGGATGGCCCGGACAAACTGCGTTTCAAATACGAGCTTCCCGGCGCCGCCGAACGCCTTGCCACCGCGAAGGACGTGCTGTTGGCACTCGGCGGCAAGATCGGCTGATCTGCGCGCATCAAGACGCCAGCACGTCGGCCTCCTGCGGGTGACGCTGGAACCAGACGCGCGCATACGAACACACCGGATCAACCTTCCAGCCCTTCCCGCGCGCCGCCGCCACGGCCGCGCGGGTCAGGCTCGCTGCGATGCCGCGCCCGCCGATCGCTTCGGGCACGCGGGTATGGGTAATCGACATCACGCCATCGGCCACGTGGTAATCCAACACACCGGCATGACCATCGAACATCAGGACAAAGCGCCGGGCATCGGCTTCATGCGTGACTTCGGTTTCCATCGTGCGGGCTCCTGAAACGGCAGTCGCCAAGCATACTCGCGGGGCTTGAACCCGGCGCCGGGTGACGCCACCTGTTGGCCATGACTTCATTCTCCATCCTCGATCTGGCCCCGATCCGCGAAGGCGGCAATGCCGCGCAATCGTTCGCCGAAACCCGCGACCTGGCGCAGTGGGCCGAATCGCTCGGCTATCAACGCTACTGGCTGGCCGAACACCACAACATGACCGGCATCGCCAGCGCCGCCACATCGGTGCTGATCGGACACGTGGCCGGTGCCACATCGCGCATCCGTGTCGGCGCGGGCGGCATCATGCTGCCCAACCACGCACCCTTGGTGATCGCCGAACAATTCGGCACTCTGGCTTCGCTGTACCCGGGCCGCATCGACTTGGGCCTGGGCCGCGCGCCGGGCACCGACGCCCTCACCGCCCGTGCGCTGCGTCGCAACCTGGTCAGCGATGTGGATGGTTTCCCCGACGATGTGAACGAACTGCTCGGCTATTTCGCTCCGGCCCGCCCCGGTCAGCGCGTGCAGGCCGTACCCGGTGCCGGCACCGACGTGCAGCCCTGGATGCTCGGCTCGAGCCTTTATGGCGCGCAGTTCGCAGCCATGATGGGCCTGCCCTACTCCTTCGCCTCGCATTTCGCCCCGGCCCAGCTCGATGCTGCGCTGGAAACCTATCGCCGCCTGTTCCGCGCCTCGGTGCACCTGGACAAACCCCGTGCGATGGTCGCGTGCAACGTGATCCTGGCCGATGACGGCGATGCCGCACGCCTCGCGGCTACCTCGCAACAGCAACAGTTCGTCCACCTGCTTCGCGGCCATCCCGGCCCATTGCCACCGCCACGCACGGACATGGATGCCTTCTGGTCACCGGCCGAGCGTGTGCATGTCGAGAAAACCCTGTCGTGCAGCTTCGTCGGCAGCCCTGACGAAGTGCTGCCGCAACTGCGTTCTTTCCTACAACGCACCGGCGCCGATGAATTGATCGTCAATTGCCATGTCTTCGATCACCGCGTGCGGCGCCGCTCGCTGGAGTTGCTGGCGCAGGTGCGCGAAAGGCTTTGATCAAGGGCAATCTCGTGACCTGTATCATCCCGTGAG
>JAEXRB010000342.1 GCA_023438325.1 Pseudomonadota bacterium
TGATCGTGGCGCAGGAGCTGCTCCAGACCATGGGCTTGCGGGCGTTCACGCCGTTGGTGACGGCGTGTCCCGGTTGCGGTCGCACCACGTCCACCTTTTTCCAGCATCTGGCGAAAACCGTGCAGGAGCATGTGCGCGAGCAGATGCCGGTGTGGAAGATCGCGCATCCGGGCGCGGAGAACATGACGTTGGCGGTGATGGGCTGCATCGTCAACGGCCCGGGTGAATCGCGTCACGCCAACATCGGCATTTCATTGCCCGGAACGGGTGAGGCGCCGACCGCGCCGGTGTTCATCGATGGCCAGAAGGCTGCGACGCTGCGAGGGGAGAACATCGCGCAGGAATTTGTGGCACTGATCGATGATTACGTGAAAACCCGCTATCGGGCGGAGGAAAGGTAGCCCGCGGGCTTCACGCCACGACGACCTGGTTCCGTCCGTTCTGTTTGGCGCGATAGAGCGCTTCGTCGGCTGCACGCATCAGTGCGGGGCGGTCGGGGAAGGTGTCGCCGTGGCGAGCCAGGCCGATGCTGATGGTGATCGGGCCGCTGATGGTCACATGCGGATAGGTGGCGGTTTCCACAGCCTGGCGAATGGCCTGCATGTGGGCGAGCGCGTGTTCGGTTGTGGCTTCGGGAATCAGCAGCGCGAACTCCTCGCCACCGATGCGTCCAGCGACATCCTGTGCGCCCATGGTGTTGCGAATGGCATGGGCAACCTGCCGCAGCACCTGCTCGCCTGCCTGATGGCCATGGGTATCGTTGATGCGCTTGAACAGATCCACGTCCAGGATCGCAAAGGCCAGAGGCAAATGGTTGCGGGTGGCGCGTACCAATTCGCGCTCGACGATTTCGATGAACTGGCGACGGTTGTAGAAGCCGGTCAGCTCGTCGTGGCTGGCGAGCTGGTGCACTTCTTCGTGGTAGCGCGCTTCCACGCTGGCATCGCCGATGAACTTGAGGATGCTTTCGCCGATGGTGAGGTGATCGCCGTCGGCAAGATCGGCGACTTCGACCACGCGATCGTTGAGCCGGGTGGCATTGGTGGAGCCCAGGTCGCGTACGCGGTAGCGGCCATCCTCGGCCCAGATTTCGCAATGGCGACGCGATACCGAGGGATGCAGGATATGCAGATCGCAGGCGTGATCGCGCCCTACCGCTATGCGTGCATCGCGTATGTCCACGCGCTTTCCGAGCCCTTCGCCGTGGATCACGACGATGCAGGCGGCCTGCGCCTCGGGTTGATCCGGGCCAGGGGACAGGAGGGTACGCTGAGTGGTGTCGGAGTCGCGCGGATCCATATGGAGGAGGGCGGCGGTTTGTGGGAATCATCGCCGAAATCGTGATCTCGTGCGCGTCTTGCCCGGAATTTCAGCCGGAGAGTTTGCTTTGCGAGCCGATGTCCGGGTCGGTGACGGTCTGGCGCGCCAGCCGGGCTTCGCGCAGCGCGATGTAGTAATTGGAGCCGAGGATGATGGCAGCGCCCAGCGCAGTGAATCGATCGATGGTTTCGTCGAACAGCAGCCAGCCGTAAAGCCCCACCACCAACACCTGCACGAAGGTGATGGGGGTGAGCAGGGAGGCATCACCGAGTTTGAGCGCGCGTGTCCACAGCATGTGGCCGGCGGTGCCGAAGAAACCGGCCAGCACGATCCACAACCACGTCAGCCCTTGCGGCCACACCCACACGAACATCGCCGGCAACAGCGACATCGGCACCCACAGCAGGGTGGTGTAGAGCACGATGGCATCGGCTTTTTCGGTGCGCGAGAGAAACTTGATGCTGATCGCCACGCAGCCGCTCAGTGCCGCGGCCGCCAGCGCCGCCAAGGTGTGCACGCTGAAGGTGGTGGCCCCGGGGCGCACGATCAGCAGCACGCCGACAAATCCCACCAGCACCGCCGTCCAGCGACGTATCCGCACCACTTCGCCCAGCACCAGCACGGCGCCGATGGTGACGAACAACGGTGTGGCGTAGGAGATGGAAACCGCTTCGGCCAGTGGCAGGTGCACGATGGCCCAGAAGCCGCACAGCATCGAGCCGATGCCGATGAGGCAGCGTGCGAAATACATGGACAAATGGTTGGTGCGCAACAGGCCCGGGCCATGGCGCAGCAGCAGCGGCAACGCGAATACCAATCCGAACAGGTTGCGGAAGAAGGCGATCTCGAACGGATGCAGTTGTGATGAGGCCAGGCGGATGGTGACGGCCATGCTGCCGAACATCACGGTGCTGGCGAGCATCAACAGCATGGCGCGGCGCAGGTCGCCGGCCGATGACGGCACGCTGGCGGGTGTCACTCCCATGTCGCGCCGATGATGCGTGCCTCCGGTTCCAGCGCGATGCCGAAGCGCTCGCGCACCGAGGCGGCGATGCGCCGTGCCAGATCGAGCAAGTCCGCACCACTGGCATGGCCGTGGTTGACCAGCACCAGCGCATGTTGCGCGGCCACGCCGGCATCGCCATCGCGATGGCCTTTCCAGCCGGCATGTTCGATCAGCCAGGCGGCGGAAATCTTGCGCAACGCTTCATCACCGGCGTGGAACACGGGCAGGGCAGGGTGTTCGCGCTGGAGTTCCTGCGCGAGTGCGGCGGGGAGTACGGGATTGCGGAAGAAGCTGCCGACGTTGGGCAACAATGTCGGATTGGGCAGCTTGCGTGTGCGCAGGCGCGAGACGGCTTCGGCGATCTGCGAGGGGCGTGGGTGCTCGCTCGCGCCGAGCGCAGCCAATTCTTCGCGCAGGCCCGGATAGTCGAGGCGTGGCTCATGCTGGCGCGGCAGGCGCAGCTCCAGCGCGGTGACCAGCCAGCGCGCGGGTTCGCGCTTGAACACGCTGTCGCGGTAGCCGAAGGCGCACTCGGCGCGTGACAGGCGCACGCTGTGCGAGGAGCTGCGATCGAAGGCTTCGACGGTTTCGATCAACTCGCCCGCCTCCCCGCCGTAGGCACCGAGGTTCTGGAGCGGCGCAGCCCCGGCAGTGCCTGGGATCAATGCGAGGTTTTCCAGCCCGGCCAGCCCTTGGCCGAGGCTCCAGCGCACCACATCGTCCCAGTGTTCACCTGCGCCGACGCGCACGAGGGCACTATCCGTCTTTTCCGACACGATGCTTCGGCCGAGTGCGCCGACGCAGATCACCACACCCGGCACATCGCCCACGATCAGGGTGTTGCTGCCTTCGCCCAACACCAGCAACGGGGCATGGCGCAGGTACGGCATCGAGAAAAGTTCGTCCAGCCCTTCGGGGCGACGCACGTCTACGAACACCTCCGCTCGTGCCGGCACGCGGAAACCGTTGCGTGCGACCAGAGAGGCGTTTTCGGAAATCGAGTACGCCGCACTCATTGCCGCGTAGTGCCTTGCTCGCGACGACGACGCATGGCATCCACACATTCGCCGACCAGTGTCGGGCCGCGATAGATCAGGCCGGTGTAGCACTGCACCAGCTGCGCGCCGGCGGCGAGTTTGCCGGCAGCATCGGCACCACTGAGGATGCCGCCGACACCGATCAGCGGGATGTGCTTGTCCAGTGCGCCACGCAGATGACGCAGGACGGCGGTGGCGATGCCGTATAGCGGGGCGCCGGAAAGGCCGCCGGCCTCCTTGGCATGCGGCAGGTCGGCGACTTCGAAACGATCGATTGTGGTGTTGGTGGCGATCACGCCATCCACCCCCATTTCGTTGACCGTGGCAGCCAATGCCTCGATGTCGGTGCCGAAAAGATCCGGCGCAATCTTGATCAGCAGCGGGCGTCGCACGCCCCGTTGTGATGCCAGTTTTTCCTGTGCCTCGCGCAGGCCGGCGACGAGTGCGCGCAGTGGCTCCCCCAGTTGCAGCGCACGCAGGTTCGGCGTGTTGGGCGAGGAGATGTTGACCACGATGTAGCCGGCCACATCCCAGGCGCGTTCCAAACAGTAGACGTAATCAGACAGCGCCTTGTCGTTGGGCGTGTCCTTGTTCTTCCCGATGTTGATGCCGATGACGCCGCGCCAGCGGGCGCGCTCGACGTTGCTCACCAGTGCATCGATGCCGGCGTTGTTGAAACCCATGCGATTGATCACGGCCTGTTTTTCCGGCAAGCGGAAAAGCCGTGGCGTGGGATTCCCCGGCTGCGGGCGCGGCGTGACCGTGCCCACTTCGATGAAGCCGAAGCCCAGTGCCGCCAAGGCGTCGATGTATTCGCCGTTCTTGTCCAGCCCGGCGGCAAGGCCCACCGGGTTGCGGAAACTCAGGCCGAATGCCTGTGTCGGCAGGTCGGGGACATGGCTCGTCGCGAGCCTGGAAAGCCCGAGGCGATGTGCCATCTGCGCCCAACGCAGCGCACGGTGGTGCGCGCGTTCCGGGTCGCCGGCGAACAGCAGAGGGCGCAGCAGGCCGTACATGATGCTCAGTTGGCGAACGTGGCAAGTGCCGCGATGCCACCGAAGAACAGGAACAGCAGCAACACGCCCAGGACGGTCAACACGAGTTGGAGATAGCCGAGCAGAAGCCCGCCGATGGCCAGGCCATCGCCCTCCTGGCGCTCCGGCGCATTGCGGATTTCCTTGCGCGCCATGTGGCCGGTGATGATGGCCACGATGGAGCCGATGAAGGGCACCAGAATCCAGGAGAGGATGCCGGCAACGAGGCTGACAATGGCCAGCGAGCTGGTCTGGCGGAACGGAGCGGGAGTATTCATCGGGGCTTCTCGTGCCTGGTGATCAGAAATCGAACTTGATGCCCTGTGCCAGCGGCAAGGCGTCCGAATAATTGATGGTGTTGGTCTGGCGACGCATGTAGACCTTCCACGCATCCGAGCCGGACTCGCGGCCACCGCCGGTTTCCTTCTCGCCACCGAACGCGCCACCGATTTCCGCGCCCGAGGTGCCGATGTTGACGTTGGCGATGCCGCAGTCGCTGCCGGCTGCCGACAAGAAGCGCTCTGCGGCCTTCAGGTTCTGGGTGAAGATGGCCGAGGACAAGCCCTGCGGCACCGCATTCTGCATCTCGATGGCTTCATCCAGCGTATCGAACGCGATCACGTAGAGGATCGGGGCGAAGGTTTCGGTCTGCACCACTTCGGCACTGTTGGAAAGGCCGGTGACGATGGTGGGCAACACGAAGTTGCCGGCGCGATCCAGCGCCGCACCACCGGTGACGACGGTGCCGCCCTGCGCTTGGGCGCGCGCCACCGCATCCAGATACGCCTTTACGGCTTCCGGGCTGTTGAGCGGACCCATCAAATTGGCCGCATCGGTGGGATCGCCGATTTTGCCTTCGACCTGCTTGTACGCCTTCACCAACGTGTTGACCACGTCATCGTGCAGCGAGCGATGCACGATCAGGCGGCGCGTCGTGGTGCAGCGCTGGCCGGCGGTGCCGACGGCGCCGAACACGATGCCGGGAATCGCCAGTTTCAGATCGGCCGATTCGTCCAGGATGATGGCGTTGTTGCCGCCCAGCTCCAGCAGACTGCGGCCCATGCGACGTGCCACACGCTCGCCCACATGACGGCCCACCTTGGTGGAGCCGGTGAAACTGATGAGCGGGATGCGGGTGTCATCGACGAACTTCTGCGCCAACTGCGTGCCGGCATCGTTGAACAGGAAGAACAGATCCGGGAAGCCCTGATCGCGCAATGCCTCATTGCAGATCTTCATCGTGGCAATCGCGGTGAGCGGGGTGCGCGGGGATGGCTTCCACACGCAGATGTCGCCGCAGATGGCAGCCAGGAAGCTGTTCCACGCCCACACCGCCACCGGGAAGTTGAACGCGCTGATGATGCCGACCAGCCCGAGCGGGTGGTATTGCTCGTACATGCGATGGCCGGGGCGCTCGGAATGCATGGTGTAGCCGTAGAGCATGCGGCTCTGGCCGACGGCGAACTCGGCGATATCGATCATCTCCTGCACTTCGCCATCGCCTTCCGGCTTGGACTTGCCCATTTCCAGCGCCACGAGCGAACCGAGCGCGTCCTTGTGCTTGCGCAGCGCTTCGCCGCACAGGCGGATGGCCTCGCCACGACGCGGTGCCGGCGTGGTACGCCACACCTTGAAGGCGGCCTGGGCGCGCGTGACGATGGTTTCGTAATCGGCATCGCTGGAGGCGTGAACGCGGGCGATCGGCTCATTGGTGCTCGGGTTGATCGACACCAGTTCGCCTTGATCGGTGGTACTGCTCCATTCGCCGCCACCAAGGTAGGCGCCTGAGTGATGCGGGCCCAGACCGAGGGCTTGGAGGATGCGTTGGGACATGGGAACTCCGGAATGTTTCTGACGTAGCCCGCTATTGTAGCCGGGGCAAGGTGCGTGGCGGGACGATGAGGCCGAACGACAAGAGCCTGGGTGCCCTGTGCAGGCTCGGTTCGCGTGGCTCGAAGCGCACTTGCCGGCACTTTTGCGGCAAACTCCCGGGCTTCATCCCGTTGTCGGACGCATCCGCATGAGTCAAACCGCCCCTGCCACCTCCGCGGGACTGCCGCGCCAGATTCCCTACATCATCGGCAACGAAGCCTGTGAGCGTTTCAGCTTCTATGGCATGCGCAACATTCTGGTGCCGTTCCTGATCAGCTCGGTGTTGCTGGCCTACCTGCCCGAGTCCGAGCGCGGTGCGGCAGCCAAGGATGTCTTCCACAGCTTCGTCATCGGCGTGTATTTCTTCCCGCTGCTCGGCGGCTGGTTGTCGGATCGCTATTTCGGCAAATACAACACGGTGCTGTGGTTCTCGCTGATCTATTGCGCAGGTCACGCCTGCCTGGCCTTGTTCGAAGGCAGCCGCAGCGGCTTTTACACCGGCTTGTTCCTGATTGCGCTGGGCTCGGGCGGCATCAAGCCTCTTGTGGTGAGTTTTTGTGGCGACCAGTTCGATCAGACCAACAAGGACAAGGCGCGGGTCGTCTTCGACGCCTTCTACTGGATCATCAACTTCGGTTCGTTCTTCGCCTCGCTGTTCGCGCCCTTGCTGCTGCGCAGCTACGGCCCGGCGGTGGCGTTCGGCATTCCCGGCGTACTGATGTTCATCGCCACGGCGATTTTCTGGATGGGGCGACACAAGTACGTCAACGTGCCGCCCTCGGGCGCAGACCCGAACTCGTTCCTCAATGTGGTGAAAACCGCCTTGCGCCAACAGAGCACGGGCAAGCTGGTCGCATGGTTCGGCATCGCGCTGGCAGTGACGATGTTGCTGCTTTGGGCGGTTGCCGCCGGTGTTCAGCTCGCCAATCCGGAGGCGGCGACACCGTGGTGGCCTGAGGCGTTCGGCTTCATCATCACCGCCTGTTTGTCGTTGGGCGTGCTCATTGCCTTCGGTGGTTGGGGCGCTTCGATGGAGCTGGAGCGCGCCCGTGGCCAGCATCCGGATGCTGCCGTCGATGGCGTGCGTGCCGTGCTGCGCATCCTGATCGTGTTCGCGCTGGTCACGCCGTTCTGGTCGCTGTTTGACCAGAAGGCCAGCACCTGGGTGATTCAGGGCGGCTCGATGGTGATTCCGCATGAGGCCTGGTGGTGGCCGAGCTGGCTGATCAAGGATGCCGCGCAAATGCAGGCGCTCAATCCGCTGCTGGTGATGCTGCTGATTCCGTTCAACAACTTCGTGCTGTATCCGCTGCTGCGCAAGATCGGCTTCAATCCCACGCCGTTGCGCCGCATGGGCTGGGGCATTGCGATTTCCGGGGTGTCGTGGATCGTGGCCGGGGGGCTGCAGCTTTGGATCGACGGTGGCGATCAGGTGTCGCTGGCCTGGCAGAGCGTGCCGTACCTGTTGCTCACCTTCGGTGAAGTGCTGGTTTCCGCCACCGCGCTGGAGTTCGCCTACAGCCAGGCACCGCATGCGATGAAGGGCGTCATCATGGCGTTCTGGTATCTCACCAGCACCTTCGGCAGTTTGTGGGTGTTGCTCACCAACGCGGGCGTGCGCAACGACGGTTTCAAGGCCATGATCGCCAGCAGCGGCCTGAGCGAACCGGCCTTCCTGATGTTCTTCTTCGCCGGATTCGCCTTCGTCGCTGCCGCTGCGTTCGGGTTGTATGCGCGGCGATACCCGATGCAAGACAACTATCGGGTGGCGTAGGTTGTTTTCTCGCGATTCCCTGAAGTGCGTTGATTGACTTTGGCTGTGTTTGGATTGAATCGGAAGTGGAAATGAGCTTGCCTGTTTCGGTATTCATCATCGCGATAAATGAGGCGGATCGAATCGCGGAGACGATTCGGGCTGCATCCAGCATTTCTTCGGATATTGTCGTGGTCGATTCTGGGTCGATTGATGGAACTCAGGATATTGCAAGATCATTGGGCGCGCAGGTGATCCACAACGATTGGCCAGGATATGGTGCCCAGAAAAATTTTGCTCAGCGGCTGTGTCGACATGAGTGGGTTATGAACTTGGATGCTGACGAGGTGTTGACGCAGGAACTGATTTGCGAAATTCGTGCGCTTTTCGACGGTGCGGGCCCGGCAGCGGACGCCTATGCGGTCAGAATAGTCGATGTGATTCCGGGCGAGGTGACTCCTCGGCCGCTTGCATACGCTTACGATCCCGTTCGTCTTTACCGCAAGGCGTGCGGTCAGTTTTCCCTGTCCACAGTTCACGACAGGGTTGAGCTTCAGGTTGGCGCTGTTCGATCCGAACTGAAGGGAAGGATTTTGCATTTCTCGATGCGTAGCATCGGCGAGCAACTGGCCAAGTTCAACGCCTATACCGATGCGCAGGTTCTGGACATGGAAGCCAGGGGTGTGGTCATTCCCTCGTGGCGGGTATTCGTTGAGTTTTTCATGGCGTTCTTTAAGGCATTTTTCATGCGCAGGCATTTCATGGGTGGAGTATACGGTTTTCTAGTTGCCATGAATTATGCAATTTTCAGGCACCTCAGGGTGGCGAAATATTACGAGAGAAGGCGTGTGAGATCAGTGGGGCAGAAATGATTTCCTGGTTGGCTCCAGTCCTTGGTTTGGGGGTGTGGTTTGGAGATTCTCCTGTTCGTCTCATATTATGAGGTGGGATGCTGAAGGGTTGGCGCCAGTCAGGATTCCTCTTGATGCGGTGCCTAATAAAAAAGCACCACTTTCAAATTTCCGAAAGTGGTGCTTTGGTGTGGTAAGGGTGATGTTATCTGGATACGCCTACAACATCTACGCTGATCTGCTTTCCGTTGGTATAGCCAACTTGGCCCGGCTGCAGGGCAGCTACTGGAACAACATTCCCAATGTCCCGATATAGGGTAAATGTGTAGAGGTTGTTAGTAGCAATCCAGGGGATTGTTGTGTGTGTGGTATTCCCTGGCCATTCGCATGTGACTTTGCTTGCATGTGCGTCATTGTTTACGCGTACATAGACGCAAAGTAGCTGGAAATAATGGGGGCCAACCCAATCCCATTTCCACCTTAGTGTCGTAGATCCAATCACGGAAGGGGATTGGATATAGACTGTTTTGGGTTGCGCGCTTATTTCTCCAACCGGCACGCCGCAGTTGTATTGGCAATACGGCGGTTGTGGTTTCCAAGCGTGGGCATCTGTGGGAGTTCCGAATTGTGCCCACATCAAGGTGGCAAGAACAGCAAGGAGCATCTTGTTCTTCATTACTAGCATTCTCATGTATTTGAGTAAGTTTGTGGTGCGCGAATAGCGCGAGTGGATGTTATACGAGAATTGTGAACAATTGCAAAGATTCGTGAATTTTGAGGGTGGCGATCCAGTTCGAGCCGAAGGCGCAGACGATCCCGGTCTGCGTCGCGCATCGTTCAGCGGTGCTCATGTCCGGCCCAGTCCATCCAGCAGCGGCAACGGCGTGGCGGCGATGCTGCCATCCTCGCTGCGGAATGTGTCCTCGCCGGCATCCACCGGCGCCACGGCGAGGGCTTCGATGCGGGCGCCGTCACGAGCGGTGCAGATGAGTTCGGCTTGCGTGCCGTTGGCTGACGTCAGGCGTGTGCCGGGTTCGGCATCGGTAGTCAGGGCCAGACGAATGGCGGTGCGTTTGGTTTGTCCGAGAAAATGGGTGCGCGCGACGATTTCCTGACCCGGATAACAGCCCTTCTTCACGCTGAAAGCGGAAAGACGTTCAAGGCCGAGCATCTGCGGGGTGAAGGCTTCGACCTGCGCACCGGCAAGGCGCGGCAGGCCGTGGGCGATGTCTTCCAGACGCCAGCGCGCATCGGCAGCAGGGCATGCATCGCGCACGGAGTTGCCACTTTCCAGCAGCAAGGTGCGAGGCGTGTGGCCGCTCATGTCCAGTGCGATGTGGGTGATGTGGCCATCTTCGTCGCGCTGTATCGCGGCGTGGCGGCCGGTGGCACCCGGTGCCAGGTCAGCCGGCGTGGCGAAGGCACCGGCGGTGTGCAGGTTTTCGATGGCTTCGATCACGACTTTGCTGCGGAAGCGGAAGCGCTGGAGCCGCTCGGCCAGTTCCTTGGCGGGGAAATCCGGCAGCCAGGCGATCAGTTCTTCGGGGCCGGTGCGGAGCAGGGCAAACAGCGCGATCACGCGGCCCTTGGGCGAGAGCCACAGGCTCCACTGCCATTGACCGTCGGCCAGCAGTGCCACGTCGTTGGCGAACTGGGCTTGCGCGAAGGTGATGGTGTCGCGTCCCGCCAGGCGCAGCACGCCACCGCCGCTGAGCGGCGATGGCGAGGATGGGAGCGGAGAACTCGATTCGATGGGCATGGCTGCTCTCGTTCTGGTTCCCGGGCGGACAGGCCGGGTTGCATCGGCAACGCGCGGCCTGCCCGGGACTTTCGATGATGCAGGTTATTGTGCCGGCACAATCGGCTGCACGGTCACGCTATTGCCGATATGCCGGTCGAAGAACTTCAGCATTTCGGTGTAGAGCTTCACGCGGTTGTCGACATCATAAAAGCCGTGCATTTCCCCGGACTGGATGATCACGCCTTCGGGTGGATTGCCGGCTTCGCGCAGTGCTTTGGCCATCAGTTCGGTTTGCTCGGGCGGTGTGCGTACGTCGCGCGCGCCGGCTGCAAGGTAGACGGGAATCTTGACTTCGGCGGCACGCTGGGCCGGCGAATTGCGCGTCCAGTCAGGCTTCTTGGTGCCGTGGGTGCGGCGCAGGAAGCGTTGGCCGCTCTCGCTTTGCGGGATGTCGCCCAGCTTGAACATCATGTCGATGTCGTAAACGCCGACATAGCCGAAGGTGCACTTGAACAGGCCGGGCTCGCGGATGGGCGCCATCAGCGAGGAATAACCGCCGAAGCTGCCACCGTAGATGCAAATTCGTTCCGGATCGGCATGGCCCTGCTGGATGGCCCAGCGCGTGGCATCGATGATGTCGTTCTGGATGCCATCACCCCACTGGCCGTGGCCGGCGTCCTGGAAGGCTTTGCCGTAGCCACCCGAGCCACGGAAGTTGACCTGCAACACGGCATAGCCACGGCTGGCGAACAATTGCGCTTCGCCGTTGTAACCCCAGTTGTCGCGCGGGCCGATCGGGCCGCCGTGCGGATTGACGATCAGCGGCAGGTTCTTGCCGTCCGAGCCGTTGGGGATGGTGAGGTAAGCGTGGATGCGTTTGCCGTCCCGGGCGTTGTAGGCGAATGGCTTGACCGAGGCCATCTTCGTCTTGTCCAGCCACTGGCGACTCTGCATCAGGAAACGGGCCTGACCGGTGTCGCGGTTGTAGAGATACAACTCGCCGGGATTGCTGTCGCTGTAGACGGAGACGATGATCTGCTTGCCGTCGTCGGTGTGGCTGCTGAGGTTGACCATGCCATCGGGAAACGAAGCCGCCAGCGACGCGTAGAGCGAGCCATCGGGGTGGGCTTCTTTCAGCAGAGTGACAGTGGGGGCGCCTGCCTCGGTCACCACGCCGACGAGAGTCTTTTCATCGGTGGACCAGATGTAACGCGATACGTCGGCGATCTCGTCCTGGAACAGTTTGCTGAATTCTCCGGTGGCCGTATCCAGCGTGCCAATGGCTTCGGGAGCCTTGCCGTCGCTTTGGGAGACATAGACGGTGCCGTCCAGCGCAGTACGGATGACGCTCATGTAGACGCCGTCGGATTTGGAAGCACTGACCAAAGTCCAGCGCCCGTCCTCGTCACGACGGTGAAGCTCGGTGCGCTCGTCGTACTCGCCCTCTTCGTCGCGGCTGGAATAGCATACGGCGAAACGTGGCTCCTTCTTGGCATCCAGAGCGATGCCGCAGTTTTCCTTCGGCGCACGACCAAGTGAGGTGCGGCGGCCGGTAAGTGTGTCCATGCGCACCACCTCGGTCCCTGCTCCCTCGCGTGAGCGTGGCGAACGCACTTCCATGATGACGCTGCGATCGTTGTCTTTGAGGACATCCAGCAGGGAGAAGCGTTGATTTCCAACCGCTTTGCCTTTCTGGGTGGCATCCCGTGTCCCATAAAAGATTAATGGCCGTGGCTGGGAACCATCGGCATTCACGGCGAACCATTCGCCTGTCTGGAATGGTTGGGCATACCCGCCCATCTTGCGCACAGCGTTGAACATCAGTCGGTCATCGCTCACCCAGTGAAAGCTCCCAACGCTTTTCTTGTCCGGAAGCTGATTGATTTTCAGGATTTTCAGGTCGCTGGTGCGCATGACGGCTAGCACGTCTTGTTCGCCCTTGTCGATGGTGGCAGCAAGGTATTGGCCAGTCGGGGATATCTTGACACTGCTGTAAATCGGGTGGCGTACGAAGTCGCGGATGTCATATCCAGCCAAAGCAGTATTGGCCGTAGCACTCGCCAACGACATTGCGATCAGGAAGATGCTGATGCACTTGATGGATTTCATGGTCTTTAAGCTTTTTGGTGGTGTCGTGACGTACAAAGAAAAGCCCGGTATGCACCGGGCTTTTCTTCTTTGCACAACCTGTTCGATCAGAACTTGTAGGTTACCGACATGTGGTAGCGGCGACCCAGCGGATCTGCGCCGATCCAGGAGTTGAAGAACGGATAGCCGGTGTGGCTCGCGTCTTCGCGGTACTGGTTGTCAAGCACGTTCACGACTTGGAACTGTGCTTCCACGTTGTCGCCGAACCTCTTGGCAACGCCCAAGTTGTAGATCATGTACGGCTTCAAGCGGCGGCCATAGGCGGTGCCGACGTCGTTCGTGCCGTCAACCTCGGCGAAGCTATAGGCTGAGCCATAGCGCGTGCCGAACACCGTCGTGGTCCAGTCGCCATACATCCACGCGAAGCTGCCGCGAACACGGCTGCGTTCGGGGTATACGATGTTCTGGCTGGGCGGCAGGTCACGGTAATCGACCAACTCGTCGTCCTCGGACTGCTTGTACTTGTTGCTCAGCTGCAGTGCATAGGAAAGGTCGATGCGATAGCGGCCCATGCGATCCGTATCCCATGCATAACGGTACGTGGCATCGATACCGGAGGTGTCTTGCAGGGCAGTATTGATGTACGAGTTGTTGATGCGCTGGATACGCAGATCATCCGGGGTGCCAGGGGCATCGGTACGGGTGATGA
>JAEXRB010000346.1 GCA_023438325.1 Pseudomonadota bacterium
CGTTCGTCGGCCGAATAATCGCCGGCAAACATCGAGGCATTACCGATGTCGCGGCTCATCAGGCGGAACAGGTGCTGCTGCAACTTCGGCAGGCGTCCTGCCAGATGGGCCATCTTGTTGAACGAAAAACGACACAGCATCACCGTATCGAGCGCGATGGCATTGCACGGATAGCGGTCGCCGTCGATGGCGTTCAGGCCGATGATTTCGCCCGGCAGATGGAAGCCGTGCACCTGTTCGCGCCCATGCCGATCCACCAGGAATGTTTTGACCGTGCCGGCGCGCACTGCCGCAATGGCATTGAACGGGCGGCCTTCGCGGAACACGTATTCGCCCGGCTGTATCGGCCCGACGTGCTCCACCAGCAGGTGGAAATCGTGCAATGCACTCTTGTCGATGCCCTCGGACAAAAACACCTGCGAGAAGGCGCAGGTGGAGCAGAACTGCAAGTCGTCGCCATCGTCTGCCAGGACGGTGAGATCGATCTTGGGGAAAACGACGCGGGTATTCATGCAGGCGTTTCCCTCCGAACTCATGGCGCGTGCAGCGAACGCGGCGGGAAGCCGGCGCATGCCGTCGATGCGCCGTCAAAACATGACGCCAGTGTCGGCAAGGCAAAGCGGCCGCGCATCGTCACGCGCATGCGCTCGGGTGACAGCTCCACCAGGCGCTCGGCCACCAATGGTTCCAACCGTCGCAACGCCTCGGCAAAGCGTTCACGGAAATCCACGCCGTGGGTGCGGTTGATCTCACCCAATTCCAGCTCGCCCCGGCATATCAGTTGCTGCACCACATCCGCGCGCAGCAAAAGTTCTTCGTCCAGCCGAATCCCGCGCCACACCGGCAGGCGACCACGATCGATGGCGTCCTCCCATGCCGAAAGTTTCGGCAGGCTGTGACTGATGCTGGCGCCCAATTGACTGACCGCTCCCAATCCCACGCCTACGATGTCGCATTCGGCACGGGCGCTGAAGCCCAGCAGGTCCAAATGCAACGCACCGCGTTGGCGCGCCTGGAACAATTCGTCGCCGGGCAGGGCGAAGCAATACATGCCAAGGTGCGAATAACCCGCCTGCTGCAACGTATCGAGCGTTCGACGCAAGCGCTCGGTTCGCGTGGCGAGATCAAGCGGTGAAGCCTCGTCACCACCAATGCGCAGGCGATCCGGGCGGGCCTGCAACAGCGCACCCAGCGCACGCGCCAGTTCAGCCTCATCGCGCCACGCAAGATCCAGCAGCAGATCCACCTGCACCTGGGAAAAACCATGCGCGCGGCACGTGCTTATCAGTTCAGGCAAATGCGCAATGTTCCACCGCTCCCGGCAGCCTTCATCGCAGCGCGTGCAGGCGGCGAGGATGGCGCGATCGAAACCGGCCTCGGCCAACTGCGCGATGTCTTGCACGGAGGTGGAGCACGGGTCGATGCGGATGGAGCGCGCGGTGCGCGGTGCAGCAAAAAGCGAGAAGTGCCGGCTCAGCACATCCATCACTTCCACGACCTGCTCGGGTTTCAGAAACCCGAGCGTCCAACCGGCGAAATGGACCTGCTCCACTTGCCTGTCGCGATCAAACAGGGCGGCGAGCATCGCGATTTCCCGGTAAATCCGGGTGAGATAGGCCGCGCTGCGGGCTTGTGGTTCCGACGTGGCACCCAGATCGGCGTGCGACGGAAAATGTACGTGCAGCGCCAACGGGCGCGGGATCGGATCACCGTTGGTGATTGCCGCAATCTGGCGCAAATCCTTCTCCTGAAACCAGGTGGAGAAGGGCAGCTCACCCGGATGACAGGCATGGCCGGGAAAGGCGCGGTTGAATCCGGGCAGATCGTGACGTTGCAGGAACTCTGCTCCCACCAACGCGGAAAGGAGCGGGGTGGCGATGGCGTCGGTGGCAGTCATAAGGCACGCAGCTGCTCGGTCAGGTATTCGAAATAGCGCTCGATGTAGCTGATCCCGTTTTCCCGATCGATCAGGTACGGATTCATCAAGGTGTGGCGCAGCAAGGTGAGGCGGTCGGCACCGTGTTCCACGTCGATGGGATCGGGGACGATGCCCAGTTCGGACAGGATGCGGGTCATGTCCGCATCACCCACAAGATCACGCCGCAAGGTGGTGCTGGAGGCGAAGAACTGCTTCACCTGCACCGGCTGATGGCGGTCGCAACGCAGTTTCTCCATCAGCCGGCGGGTGAAAGCATCGGCACGCTTCAGATCGCGATTGCCGCAAGGATTGAGTGCCAGGCAAACGAGATTGCTGTCCGGCGGGAACGGCATCGACACGTGCAACGCGCCTTCCATCTCCCGCGCAAAACGTCGCGCACATTCACGAAAGGCCTCGGCCGCCAGCACGGTATGGCGCGGAATCATGCCGAAGTTAGCGTGATCCAGCGGCAGCACCTTGTGCACCACATAAACCGCTGCCGCCGCCGCGCCGGGCTTGGAGCCCTCGGGAATGAACTGGCCGATGCGACGGTAACGTGAAACGTAATCACCGGCGTCTTCTGTATCGAACACGTAATCGGCGCGCTCGGAAAGCAGCGCCATCGCGCGGTTGTCGCGGCACACGAACGCACCTGCGCCATACGGCAGGTAGCCCAGCTTGTGCGGATCGACCGTGATCGAATCCACCCGCGCCAGCGCACCGAACGCGGCATGCACTTCGGGCTGCGGAAAATGCCGGTACTCCCGGCGCATCTCGTGCTGTGGGCGCAGACTTCCGTCGGGATTGCGGAAAAGGGTGCCGAGATAGCCGCCCCATGCAGCATCCACATGCACGCTGAAACCCAGACCGCGCAAGCCGGCCAAGTCGCGCAGACGCACCACCTTGTCCACCGGATCCATCGTGCCGTACTCGGTACTGCCCAACACCGCCACCGCCAGCAGCACCGGCTGACGCTCCTGCTGGCATGCATGCAGCGCATCACGCAGAGCCTCGTCATCCAAGCGCATGTCACGCGTGGGCAACAGGCGAAGCTGATCGCGCCCCAGCCCGAGCATCTTCATGCCCTTGCTCCACGAATAATGCGCAGTGATCGGCGCCAGCACCTGCGGCACACGCAACTCCTGATGCCGGCTGAAGAACCCAGCCAGCCCGAGATGCTCGATGCGCTGCGACTGAACCCGTGCATCCCAGCGCTGTCGCTCGGCCGGTGATTGCGCGCCCAGCCATGCCTGCCAACGTCCAAGCAATGCGATGCCTGCATCGGGAGAAAGATTGAAGGCCTGCCAGTCGTCTTCCGGCGCCGCGATATCCGGCACCTCGGCCGCACGCAACGCCACCGGAAATGCTTTCAGCGCCAGCGCCAATCGCAGCGCCTGATAGTTCGCCAGCGTGCCACCGGAAGTCAGATGCCCGAGCGCACAATCGGCCCGCGCCGGATCGTCCCGCCATCCGAACATCCGCGCCAGTTGCAGCCCAACCTCCATTTCCAGCTGCACCGTGATCGGCGCAGCCTCGTCACTGACGTTGTTGGGGTTGTAGGGCAGGGTGAGCATTTGCGCCGCCAGCCCCGGCAGCAGCAAATCCGACACCATGTGACCGATGTAGCGCGGACTGTGGAACGGCACCGAGCGCTTGAGCGCGGCCGACAATTGATGCAATTCCCGCCGCATCCGGGCCTCGAATGCCTGGTACTGCGGATGCTGCGCCGCACGTGTCGGAATGGCGGGAGGATCTTCGGGATGGAAGTTGCGCCGCCAGTAAACGTGATCGCGCAGGAACTCCACCATCAACCGTTCCAGCAGCCCATCGTTTTCCCCATACGGTCCCAGAAAGCACGCATCGAGCGTGCGCTGCTCACCGTATTCGGGAGGCTGACCTTCGCCGTGGAGGGATACGTGCTGGTGCCATTGGGGCTGCATGGCGCGAGCCTAGGC
>JAEXRB010000127.1 GCA_023438325.1 Pseudomonadota bacterium
CGTCAAGGCGGGCCTCGCGCACCTGTGGTTCGTCACGGTGCATCCCTTTGACGACGGCAACGGTCGCATCGCGCGCGCCATCGGCGATCTGTTCCTGGCTCGCGCCGATGGCAGCGCGCAGCGCTTCTACAGTCTGTCCGCGCAGATCCAGCGAGAGCGCAAGGACTACTACGACGTGCTGGAGCGGACCCAGAAAGGCACGCTCGACGTCACCCGATGGCTGGCGTGGTTCCTGGGCGCGCTGGCGCGTGCGGTCAACAGCGCGCACGGTACCCTGGACGCGGTTCTGAACAAGGCGCGCTTCTGGCAACACTGGGCGGGCACCCCGCTGAACGAACGCCAGGTGAAGGTCCTCAACCGCGCGCTCGATGGTCTCGAAGGCAAGCTCACCAGCAGCAAGTGGGCATCACTGGCCAAGTGCTCACCAGACACTGCGCTGCGCGACATAACCCAGTTGCTGGATCTGGGTGTGTTGACCAGGGCGGCGGGCGGCGGACGCAGCACGTCTTACGAACTGGTACGACGCTGACGCGCGGCGCCAAGATCGGCCTCGGCGCGACGGCAGCCCCGCAGGTGATGCACCTCCCAGCGAAACAGTTCCTCGATGCTGAATCGGATGACGCTGCCGTCGCCCAACACGTAGAAGGGTATGCCCAAGCGCCGCCGGCACGCCTCCTGGAGGAGCCAGTGGCCTGGAATTCCGCTGATCTCGGTAGTCTCTTTGACGTCGAAAAGGACCATGTCACGGCGACCAAGGCGGCGTTCCGTCATCTGCCGGATGGCGTCCTCGCGGGCTGTTGGCGACGACTCGGACAATGCGCTGCCATCCTTCGACCGCCAAGTGACTTGCGCCTTGCGCTCGAATGTTTCGATCTCGATCAGGAGGTAGCGGATCTGTTGGGCGAGGTGCCAGGCGGGTGGCCCGATACCCTCAGAGCGCCATCGTTGCAGCGTCTTGGGCGACAGATTCCACCTCGAAGACAGCGTCGGCTCGTCGAGGACCGGATAAGCACCTCGAGGTGATGAGCATCGGCCACAGCATTTACGCCAAAGCACTGCTCGCCTCAAGCGTTCTGCGGGCAGCGAATGCAGGTCGGATCCGACGCATCGCAAGCGCCAGATCGACTTCGCACCCTTGGTGCTCGAGCCCATCCGTTCGTCCGAAGGGGATCAAAACCCCTCGAAATCACCGCGGCTGATAAATAGGTCGGACACCACGTCGAAAAGGAGCGGGAAGCCGTTCACAGGTGGGCCGGGGCGTCCGGCAGCGCCTTGGCCGACGCTGCTTCGGCCACTTCCTCGTTCAGGGCGCGGCTTTCGCGCTTGGGCAGGGTGAACGGCGTCGGCTTCGGCGAAGGCTCGGTCGTGTTCTTGATGATCAGCGGAATACCCGCACGGGTGTCATTGCTGGCCAGTTCCAGTTCGAAGCGCTCGGCATCGAGGCGACGTACTTCCGCAGCGATCCGTGCAGCCTCATCCGCATCCACGCCGATCTCGCGCAAAGCCGCCTCGCCGAAGGCAACCGCAGACTCGAAGGTTTCGCGAATCTGGACATCCACGCCGGCATTGATCAGCTTCAACGAATGCTGGCGGTCATAGGCGCGCACCAGCAGTTTGGCTTGCGAAAAGTGGTGGCGAGCAAGTTCGACGATGCGATCGGCCGTGTCGCGACTATCGATGCAGACCGCAATCGCGCGCGCCGAATGCGCGCCCGAGGCATGCAACACGTCAAGCCGCCCACCGTCACCGTAGTAGACCTTGAAGCCGAAGTCCGCGGCACTCTTGATCATCTCGATATCGGTATCGATGATGGTCACGTCGACATCACGCGCCAGCAGCGACTGGCTCATCACCTGACCGAAGCGACCGAAGCCGATGATCAGCACGCTGCCGGATTGACCATGCACACTTTCCACACCGTCCAGTGACTGTTCGGCCTTGGGCATGAAGGGGCGGATCGCCAACACGACCAAGGGCGTGAGCACCATCGACAACACCACGATGGCAGTGAACTGGTTGTTGATGTCGCTGTTGATGACGCCGGCAGTCACCGCGGCGCTGCAAAACACGAAGGCGAACTCGCCACCTTGCGCCATCAGCGTGGCACGATCGAGAGCATCGCCGTGGCTGCTGCGCAGCACACGCGCAACCACGTAGATGCACAGTGCCTTGGCCAGCATCATCGCCGGCACCGCCAGCAGGATCAGCTGCCAGTTGTCGACGACCACCGACAGGTTCAGCGACATGCCGACGGCGACGAAGAACAAGCCAAGCAGGATGCCGCGAAAAGGTTCGATGTCGGCTTCGATCTGATGCCGGAAGGTGGACTCGGAGAGCAACACGCCGGCCAGAAAAGCGCCCATCGCCATCGACAAGCCACCCATTTCCATCAACACCGCCGCGCCGAGCACCACCAGCAATGCGGCGGCGGTCATGACTTCTCGCGCTTTGGCCGCGGCGAGCACCCGGAACATCGGGTTGAGCAGGTAGAGACCAGCCACGACCAGCCCGGCCAACGAAGCCGCCGCGATGCCGATGCTGGCGAGACGTGAAGGCGCTTCGGGATCGGCCGGTGCCGGCGACATGAAGGCGACCAGCGCCAGCAGTGGCACGATCAACAAGTCTTCGAACAGCAGGATGGAGACCATGCGCTGGCCGCGCGGCAAGGCAATGTCGCCGCGTTCCCCCAGCAGCTGCATCACGATGGCCGTCGACGTGAGCACGAAGCCGGCACCACCGATGAAGGCGATTTTCGGCGGGAAGCCGAGTGCCATTCCGACGCCGGTGAGTGCCAGCGTGCACAGCCCGATCTGCAACGCTCCGAGGCCGAAGATCTGGCGCCGCAGACCCCACAGATGCGAAGGCCGCATCTCGAGCCCCACGACGAACAGGAACATCACCACGCCCAGCTCGGCGAAGTGCAGGATCGATTCGGGTTTGGAGAACCAGCCGAAACCGAATGGGCCAATCACCAGACCGGCGGCAAGGTAACCGAGCACCGAGCCCAGCCCGAGCTTGCGGAACAGCGGCACCGCGACCACCGCCGCGCCGAGCAGGGCAACGGCCCTGACGAGATTGTTCGGGTCGGCTTCGGCAGCCATGGTCAATGCCTTCGTGCGGGTGAAATCAAGGCCAGCAGCAGGAAGCCACCGACAATGTTGATGTTCTTCATGAAATGCAACAGTTGAGCGC
>JAEXRB010000067.1 GCA_023438325.1 Pseudomonadota bacterium
AAAGCCTCGGCCATTGCCGGCGCTTTGGCGCTGCCGCCCGGCGCGCTGGGCTGGGCGACCATCGCGCCGGAACTTTTTGCGGTATGGAAGATGCAGGCGCAAATGGTGAGTGACATCGCCGCCTGTCATGGCCGACACACGCAACTGCGGCGTGAGGAAATGCTGTATTGCCTGTTCCAGCACACCGCTGCCGGTGCCTTCCGCGACATCGTCATCCAGATCGGCGAGCGCTACATCGTGCGCCAGACGCCACTCTCGGCGCTCTACGCCATCGCCAACAAGATCGCCTTGCGCCTCGCCCAGCGCAGCATCACCCGCGCCGGCATGCGCTGGCTGCCGCTCGCCGGTGCGGCGGTTGTGGCCGGCTTCGTGTTGCTGGATACGCGCCGCGTGGCGGCCACGGCCATGGCGCTGTTCGGCAGCCACGTGCAGTACGAAGGCGAAGTGATCGACGCCGATGCGGCGCCGGTTCCGGTGGCGAAGAAGAAAAAGTCCTCCACCGCGCCGCGCAAGCCGCGCCAGCGCCGTTCCGGCGCCACCGATTCCTGAATCGGGCGGCGATTTCCCGATCTCTGTGCCGATTACCCTGCTGGATGCGTGAAATCCGCATCCAGCACACCTGATCCGGCTCCGTTCCACAACGGCACGGCAAGCTCCGCTCTACAATGCCGCCCGCACGCGGCACATGTCGTCGGAGAATCGTGTGAAACCCATCCTCAGCCCCGAACTTTCGCCCGCCGGCTCATCGCTGGCGGCCCTGACCGGCCTCTATGCCGCCGACGAAGGCGCGCATCTGGCCACCTTGCTGGAGCAGGCCCGCGTCGATCCCGAAGCACAGGCCGCCATCCAGAAAACGGCCGAAGCCCTGGTGCTGCGCGTGCGCGCCAAGGCAGAAGACCAGGGCGCCATCGAAGCCTTCATGCGCGAGTACGACCTTTCCAGCGAGGAAGGCGTGCTGCTGATGTGCGTGGCCGAAGCGCTGTTGCGTATTCCCGATCAGGACACTGCCGACAAACTCATCCGCGACAAACTCGGCGATGCCGATTGGGAAGGCCATCTGGGCCAAAGCGATTCGGTGCTGGTGAACGCCTCCACCTGGGGCCTGATGCTGACCGGCAAGCTGGTGAATCTGGCCGATGCCACCCGTCGCAGTTTCGGTGATGCGCTGCGGCGTCTGGTTGGCCGCGCCGGCGAGCCGGTAATCCGCCTTGCGGTGCGGCAGGCGATGCGCATCATGGGGCATCAGTTCGTCATGGGCCGCAGCATCGAGGAAGCGCTCAAGCGCGCGCGCAAAGGCGGCAATGCGGCCTATCGCCACTCCTACGACATGCTCGGCGAAGCCGCGCTGACACAAGCCGATGCGGATCGCTACTTCGAGGCGTACCGGCAGGCGATTCTCGCCATCGGCCGCAGCGGCCCGAACGGCAACTTCGTCGGCAGCGATGTGCTCGCCGCGCCGAGCATCTCGATCAAGCTCTCCGCGCTGC
Source organism: Pseudomonadota bacterium (assembly GCA_023438325.1). Lineage (GTDB taxonomy): Bacteria > Pseudomonadota > Gammaproteobacteria > Xanthomonadales > Xanthomonadaceae > Denitratimonas. The sequence goes on from JAEXRB010000067.1 coordinate 1,488, forward strand.
ATCCGCGCTATGAAGTGGCCAAGCGCGCCCGGGTGATGGCCGAGCTGGCGCCACGCGTGCTGCAACTGGCGCAACTGGCCAAGGCGCAAGGCATCGGTTACACCATCGACGCCGAAGAGGCGGATCGGCTGGAACTGAGCCTGGAGCTGATCGAACGCGTCTACAGCGATGCCTCGCTGCAAGGCTGGGACGGCCTGGGTCTGGCCGTGCAGGCCTACCAGAAGCGCACGCTCGCCACGCTGGATTGGCTGATCGCGCTGGCACGTCGCGTCGGTCGCCGTATTCCGGTGCGTCTGGTGAAGGGCGCCTATTGGGATTCGGAGATCAAGCGCGCACAGGTCGATGGCCACGCCGGCTATCCGGTGTTCACGCGCAAGCCCAATACCGACGTGAGCTATCTGGCCTGCGCACGCAAGATGCTGGCCGCCACCGATGCGCTGTATCCGATGTTCGCGAGTCACAACGCACAGACCATTGCCGCGGTCAACGAGTTTGCCCGCCTCGCACTGGGCAAGAGCGGCGGCGGCGAATCGGCCCCCTACGAGTTCCAGCGCCTGCATGGCATGGGGCAAGACCTGCACGATGAAGTGGTCTCGCCGAACGCGCTCGATACCCCGTGCCGCGTCTATGCTCCGGTCGGCAGCCACGAAGACTTGCTGCCGTATCTGGTGCGCCGCCTGCTGGAAAACGGCGCCAACTCCAGCTTCGTCAACCGCATCACCGATCCTGCCATCGCGCCGGCCGATCTGGTGGCCGACCCGGTCGCCACCGTTACCGGCTTCGATTTCAAACCCCACCCTCGCATCCCGCAACCTGCCGTGCTGTACGGCGAAGAAAGGAAGAACTCCATGGGCGTCAATCTCGCCAACGACGACGAACTTCGTCGTCTCGCCGCTGAGGTCAATGCAGCGGTCAAACCGTGGCAGGCCGCACCGCTGGTGCCCGGCGCGCAGTTGTCGGGCACGGCGCAAGCCGTGACCAATCCGGCAGACCGGCGCGAGCAGGTCGGCAGCTGGCAGGCCGCCGATGCCGCCACGGTGGAACGTGCACTGGTCAATGCGGTAACGGCACAACCGGCTTGGGATGCCTTGCCCGCCACCTCGCGCGCCAAGCTGCTCGATCACGCTGCGGATCTGTTGCAGAAACGCCTGCCGCAGTACGTCGCGCTGTGCGTGAAAGAGGCCGGCAAGACCTTGCCCGACGCCATTGCCGAAGTGCGCGAAGCGGTGGATTTCCTGCGCTACTACGCCCAGCAGGCGCGTCAGCATCTGGCCCAGCCGGAAACCCTGCCCGGCCCGACCGGCGAATCGAATCAATTGTTCCTGCATGGGCGCGGCGTGTTCGTCTGCATCAGCCCATGGAACTTCCCGCTGGCGATTTTCACCGGGCAGATTGCCGCGGCGCTGGTGGCTGGCAACAGCGTCATCGCCAAGCCTGCCGAGCAGACCAACCTCGTCGGTTTCGCCATGACCGCGCTGCTGCACGAAGCCGGCGTGCCCACCGACGTGCTCCAGTTCGTGCCCGGCGACGGCGCCACCGTGGGTGCCGCGCTCACCGCCGATGCGCGCGTCGCCGGTGTTGCCTTCACCGGCTCCACCGAAACTGCCCGCGCCATCAATCGCGCGCTCGCGGCACGCGAGGCGGCCATTGCCGTGTTGATCGCCGAAACCGGCGGCCAGAACGCACTGATCGCCGATTCTTCGGCCCTTCCCGAGCAATTGGTGAAGGACGCCATCCAGGGCGCCTTCGGCTCCGCCGGCCAGCGCTGCTCGGCCACGCGCATCCTGTTCGTGCAGCGCGACATCGCCGACAAGGTGATCCGCATGCTGGCCGGTGCCATGGCGGAACTGAAAATCGGCGATCCGGGCCTGCTCTCCACCGACATCGGCCCGGTGATCGATGCCGATGCGCTGGCCATGCTCGATGCCCATGCCGACCGCATGAACCGCGAAGCCACGCCGATCGCCAGCATCGCACTGGGCGAAGGCACCGAACACGGCAGCTTCTTCGCCCCGCGCGCCTACGAGATCGACAGCTTGGCCCGCTTGCATCGGGAAATCTTCGGCCCGGTACTGCACGTGATCCGCTACGACGCCGAGCAACTGGATGCCGTGATCGATGCCATCAACGCCAGCGGCTACGGCCTCACCCTCGGCATCCACAGCCGCATCGACGAAACCGTGGAGAAGATTTCCCGGCGCATCCGCGCCGGCAACTGCTACGTCAATCGCAACATGATCGGCGCAGTGGTGGGCGTGCAGCCTTTCGGCGGCGAAGGCTTGTCCGGCACCGGCCCCAAGGCCGGCGGCCCGCACTACCTCGCACGTTTCTGCACCGAGCGCACCCTCACCATCAACACCACCGCAGCGGGCGGCAATGCCTCCTTGCTGACGCTGGAAGATTGAGCCGCGGCGACGTGCCCCCCGGCGCGTCGCCTGTTTGCCGACACCGGAGACACTCCGATGCCCTTGTTCCGAATGTTCGCTGTCCTGCCATTTGCCATGATGCTGTCCACCGCCAACGCCGTACCCATTGCCCCGCAACCGCTTTCACTGGAAGCCATCGCCGGGGATGTGCCGCTGGCCGGGCCGGCCTTGATCCAGCCAAAGATCGCGCCCGATGGCAGCCGCGTGACATTCCTGCGCGGCGGCGACACCGATGGCTACCGGCTCGATCTGTGGGAATACGACATCGCATCGCAACAGACGCGCCGCCTTGTCGCGGTCAGCGATGTGCTGCCGGGCACCGAAACGCTTTCGGACGAAGAAAAGGCACGGCGCGAACGCCAGCGCATCGCGGCGTTCTCCGGCATCGTGGCCTACCAGTGGGCACCGGATTCGCAGCGATTGCTGTTCCCGCTCGGTGGGCAGTTGTACCTGTACGACGTGTCCAGCAAGGCCGTACGCAAACTCACTTCCGGCGAAGGTTTCGCCACCGATCCGAAAGTCTCGCCGAAGGGCGGTTACGTCAGCTTCGTGAGACAGCGCAATCTGTGGGTGGTGGAACTGGCCGGCGGCCGCGAAATCCAGCTCACCTTCGATGGCTCGGACAACATCGGCAACGGCGTGGCCGAATTCGTCGCCGACGAGGAAATGGATCGCCACACCGGCTACTGGTGGGCGCCTGACGACAGTGCCGTCGCGTACGCGCGCATCGACGAATCGCCGGTGCCGATCCAGAGGCGTTACGAGGTTTACGCCGATCGCACCGAAGTGATCGAGCAGCGCTATCCGGCGGCGGGCGATGCGAACGTTCGGGTGGAACTGTTCGTGGCGCGGCCCGGTGAGTTCCTGAAAGCGCCCGGTTCGCGCGAAGCCAGCATCGACACCCGCGATGGCCCGCGCACCGTGAAGGTGCAGGAACGCATGGGACCGCCCGAGCCGCAGCGCATCGATCTGGGCGAGAACCCGGACATCTACCTCGCCCGCGTCGATTGGCGTGATCCGCAGCACCTGACCTTCCAGCGCCAGAGCCGTGACCAACGCACCCTGGAACTGGTCGAAGTCGATCTGGCGAAAAACACCCAGCGCAGCCTCGTCACCGAAACCAGCCGCACTTGGGTGCCGCTGCACAACAGCCTGCGTTTCCTCAAGGACGGCAGCTTCGTCTGGCAATCCGAACGCAGCGGCTTCGAGCACCTGTACCGCATTGGCGCCGATGGCACGGCCACGGCACTGACCTCCGGCGAATGGGTGGTCGATGCCCTGCTCGGTGTAGACGAAGACGCCGGGTTGGCATATTTCAGCGGCACGCGCGAATCGCCGCTGGAATCGCACGCCTACGCGGTGCCGCTGGCTGGTGGCGAACCACGCCAGCTCACTCGGGAAACCGGCACCCATGCGGTGGTGTTCAGCCACAACGCCAAGGTGTTCGTGGATACCTTCGCAGCACCGCAACAGCCGCCGCAAAGCACGCTGCACCGTGCCGATGGCGCGCTGCTTGCCCAGCTTCTGCGCAACGATCCCGCCGATCCCGCGCATCCGTATGCGCCGTTTCTGGCGGCGCATCGCCCTGTCGAATACGGCGAACTGCGCGCCGCCGATGGCAGCACGTTGCACTACAGCCTCATCAAGCCGGCCGGATTTGATCCGGCGAAGAAATATCCGGTGGTGGTGTATGTCTACGGCGGCCCGGCGGCGCAGACGGTGTTGCGTCAGTGGCCTAGCCGCGGCGATGCGCTGTTTTCCCAGTATCTGGCCCAGCGCGGCTATCTCGTTTTCAGCCTCGACAACCGTGGCACGCCACGCCGTGGCGCGAAATTCGGTGGCGCGCTTCATGGCCACCAAGGCAGTGTCGAAGTCGAAGATCAGGTTCTGGGCGCACGCTGGCTCGCACGACAGCCCTGGGTGGACGCCGCACGCATCGGTGTCTTCGGCTGGTCCAACGGCGGTTACATGACGCTGATGCTGCTGGCCAAGGCATCCGATGTATACGCGTGCGGCGCAGCCGGCGCTCCCGTCACCGATTGGGCGCTGTACGACACCCATTACACCGAACGCTACATGGGCCATCCCGACGCCAATCCGGACGGTTACGCTGCCTCGCGCGTACTCGAACACATCGCTGGCCTCAATTCGCGCCTGCTGCTGATCCACGGCATGGCCGATGACAATGTGCTGTTCTCAAACAGCACGCAATTGATGAGCGCGCTGCAACAACGCGGCACCGCGTTCGAACTGATGACCTATCCGGGCGCCAAGCATGGCCTGCAACGCACCGACCTGCTGCACCGGCTGCGTCTGACCGAAGATTTCTTCGCACGCTGCCTGACGCCCGGCGAGTAAGCTGCACGCCATGGATATCTTCAAACGCTTCCACATCGAAGCCGCTCATCGCCTGCCCAACGTGCCCGAAGGGCACAAATGCGCGCGGCTGCACGGCCACTCCTTCCTCGTCGAAATCCATGTTTCGGGCGAACCGGGTGCCGATACCGGCTGGGTCATGGACTTTTCCGACATCAAGCGCGCCTTCCAGCCGGTGTTCGACCGCCTCGATCACCATTACCTCAACGAGGTGCCGGGGCTGGAGAATCCGACCAGCGAGAACCTCGCACGCTGGATCTGGAATGAACTCTCCCCGGCCTTGCCGCTGCTTTCGCGCGTGGTGGTGCACGAAACCTGCACCTCCGGCTGCGTGTATCGCGGGCCGGCACAATGACGCGGCGCAGCGCCTCCTATTCAGGAACAGATCAACAATAAATCAATGACTTGATGATTCGAAAAGCAAGCGCGGTAGAAATCAAACGCCTGTTTTGTTGCATTGCACAAAATATCGGTCTAGGCTTTGCCCTCTCACCATCCACGAAAGGGTTCCTGCCATGTCCGACCTGTTCGCCAACAATCCGTTTGCTTCTGCGGCCCGTCAGTTCGCCCAATCGGCACTGCAGGCCAACGCCCTCGCGTTCCAAGGCTTCGAGAACATCGTCAACTTGCAGCTCAAGTCGGCCGAAGCCAGCGTCAAGTCGTCCATCGCCTTCCTGAACGAAGCTTCCGAAGTCTCCGACCTCGAAGGCGCCAAGGCCATCTGGCCCAAAGGCGCTTCTCTGGTGAAAGATTCCTCCGAGCAGCTCTATTCCACCACCCAGGAAGTGCTTGGTCAGGCGCTCAAGACCTCCGAAGCCATCGGCCAGATCTTCCGCGGCCAGTTCCAGGCCGCCAACGACAGCCTGAGCAAGGCTGCCAACAAGGCTTCCAAGGCCGCTGCCGCCGGCTGAGCCGGGGCGCACGCCTGAAAAGAGCAAGCGCGTCGCCGCCCTCCCTCCCTCACTAGCGGCGACGTTTTACTGCCGGCGAAGTTTGGCTTCGCCGGTTTTTTTATGGGCGAAGGATTGTCGAACAGGGCTGGAGGGCAACACGCCGAGTTGCAGCCCGATACCCGCCTGCGTGCCGCTCACGGCGTTTCCCGCCGCTCAAGCGCCTTCCACGAATCGCGCAACACACACGCTCGCAAGGAATGCTTGCCTCGGCTTGTCCTGCGCCGTCCCGCCATCGCCACAACAAAGCAGATAGCTGGTTGCGGCTTGTATGGCCGTGATTCGAAACCCGGCACGGAGCACAGCCCGCGAGAACCCATCGTCGGCATGCCCGGATGCGGTGGGCCTTTTCCGGTAGTCACGCGCTAATTGATTCAATTGATGTTGTATCATTGAATAATGAACGAAGATCAAGCCGTTTCCGCTCTCGGCGCCTTGGCTCACACCCAGCGTCTGCGCGTATTCCGCGCCCTTGTCGTCACCGGCCCCGAAGGGCTGACGCCCAGCGTGCTGGCCGACCATCTCGATGTCGCCCGCAACTCCCTGTCCTTCCATCTAAAGGAGCTGGCCCACGCAGGCCTCGTCACCATCGAACAGCAAGGACGCAACCTGATCTATAGGGCCGACTTCGCGCAGATGAACAGTCTGCTTGGCTACATGACCGAGCACTGCTGCCAGGGCGGCATATGCGAAGCCACGGAAGCCCCCCCTCCTGCGCTTCCTGCTGAAAGGCACTCTCCATGAACCGCTTCCATGTCCACTTGCACGTCGAAGACTTGAACCGACGGGCTGGCATCGAGCCGTGGGCCTGGATCGTTAACAACAGCGTGGCGGCCGCACATCCGCATTCCCCGCTGCTGCGCCAGCGCGCACGCAACGAATTGCGGGAAATCGACGCCGTGGCCACACAACATGCCCGACGCCATGCTGTCGTGCCGCTTCTGACCGAAGAGCCGGTGGGAGTGGAGCGTCTGCGGGCTTTGGCAAACAGGAAAAGCTCATGAATCACGACAGCCCCCAAAGCGGGCATTCGATGCTGAACACGCCATCGCGCCTGTCCTTCCTGGATCGCTATCTCACGGTCTGGATTTTCGCCGCGATGGCGCTGGGTGTTGCATTGGGCACGTTCTTCGACGGTTTGCCCGATGCGCTCAATGCGCTCTCGATCGGCACGACCAACGTCCCGATCGCCATCGGCCTGATCCTGATGATGTACCCGCCGCTGGCCAAGGTGCGCTACGAGACGCTACACGAGGTCTTCGCCGACCGGCGCGTGCTGCTGCTGTCACTGGTGCAGAACTGGATCATCGGGCCGGTGCTGATGTTCGTGCTGGCGGTGATTTTCCTACGCGACCAGCCGGAATACATGACCGGCCTGATCCTGATTGGACTGGCACGCTGCATCGCTATGGTGCTTGTGTGGAACCAGTTGGCGCGTGGTGATAACCAGTACGTCGCGGGCCTGGTCGCCTTCAATTCGATCTTCCAGATCCTGTTCTTCTCGACCTATGCCTGGTTCTTCCTGTCGGTGCTGCCGCCTGTGTTCGGCCTGCAAGGCAGCGTCATCAACGTGGGCTTTTGGACGATCACCGAGGCGGTACTGATTTACCTGGGCATTCCGTTCCTGGCCGGCTACCTGACCCGGCGCTCGCTGATTCGACGCAAGGGCCAGGACTGGTACGAGCGTGCATTCCTGCCGCGGATCAGTCCCATCACGCTGGCGGCGCTACTGTTCACCATCGTGGCCATGTTTAGCCTCAAAGGTGCCGACGTGGTGCGCCTGCCGATGGACGCGCTAAAGATTGCCGTGCCGCTGACACTCTACTTCGTGATCCAGTTCCTCATCAGTTTCTTCATGGGCCGGCTGATCCAGGCCGACTACCCACGCACCACCGCCATCGCCTTCACTGCCGCAGGCAACAACTTCGAGCTGGCCATCGCCGTGGCTATCGCGTCGTTTGGCCTGGCTTCGCCTGTCGCCTTCACCACGGTGATCGGGCCGCTGGTGGAAGTGCCGGTGCTCATCCTGCTGGTGCATGTCGCCTTGCGGTTGGGCCGCCGGTGGCGGCTCAAGGGCGCCAGCATGTATTCCGCCAACCCCACGAATCCCTGAACCGAGGCAATGGCATGAGCCAGATCACCATCTATCACAACCCCGACTGCGGTACGTCGCGCAACGTGCTGGGCTTGATTCGCAACAGCGGCGAAGAGCCGACCATCATCGAATACTTGAAAACACCGCCCGACCGCGAGACGCTGAAAACGCTGATCACCGCGATGGGCGGGCCAGTGCGTGCGGTGCTGCGCGAGAAAGGCACACCTTATGCGGAATTGGGCCTGGATGACTCCAAATGGAGCGACGAACATTTAATCGACTTCATGCTCCAGCACCCCATCCTCATCAACCGCCCCATCGTGGTCACGCCGCTGGGCACACTGCTGTGCAGACCTTCGGAAGCGGTGCTGGGCATCCTGCCCCAGCCGCAGCGCGGTGCATTCAGCAAGGAAGACGGCGAAGCCGTCGTGAATGCGGAAGGCCACCGTGTCTGAATCCAGAATCGACCTACCCAATATCGACACCGCGCTGTTCCAGCAACCCGATGCCCAGCGGTTGATGGCACCTGAGCGTGCCACCCACGCGCCGCGCTTCCTGCTGCTTTACGGCTCGCTGCGCGAACGCTCGTTCAGCCGCCTGGCTGCCGAAGAAGCGGCACGCATCCTGAGCGCGCTCGGCGGTGAGACACGGATGTTCAACCCCTCGGGCCTGCCGTTGGTGGATGACGCGCCTCACGATCACCCAAAGGTCAGGGAACTGCACGAACTGGTGCAATGGGCCGAAAGCATGGTGTGGAGTTCGCCCGAGCGCCACGGTGCCATGACCGGCTTGATGAAGACCCAAATCGACTGGATTCCTCTGTCGGTCGGCGCGATGCGCCCGACACAGGGCAAGACGTTGGCGGTGATGCAGGTGTCGGGTGGATCGCAGTCCTTCAACGCCGTTAACCAGATGCGCGTGTTGGGCCGCTGGATGCGGATGCTGACCGTCCCAAATCAGTCTTCGGTCGCCAAGGCATACCAGGAGTTCGATGAAGCGGGACGCATGAAGCCCTCGGCCTATTACGACCGCATCGTGGATGTGATGGAAGAGCTGATGAAGTTCACGCTGCTCACGCGCGACGTGGCGCCCTATCTGGTAGATCGCTACAGCGAACGCAAGGAAAGCGCCGAAGCCCTGAGCCGGCGCGTCAATCAAGCAGCGATCTGAGAGCCGCCATCGCAGCAAAAAGAGGCCGAAGCCCCATCAGTCAAATCAGGCCGCGTTCGGCGAAAGATAAGGTGCTGCCACCTGCCACGATGATGTGATCCAGCGTGCGCCATACTCATCCGCACCAGCACCCCTCTGAGCCACTGGTTCAGGGCCTTGTTCGCGCCACACGATTCGGGGTTGCCGCTCGGATGGTTGTGCGAAACGATGACCGCTGCCGCATTGAGCCGCAGCGCCTCCTTGACCAGCTCGCGTGGATACACCGATGCACTGTCGATGGTGCCTCGGAAAAACGTTGGCAACCCTGTCGCCTGGCGTGGTGGCGTAGTCCAGCAAAGTGCGGTGCCAGCGTCTTCCTGAGATAAAAAAAGCCCCGCATCGCTGCGGGGCTTTCTTGTTTCGATCGACGCCCGATACCGGGCTGCCGCATCACTTGATCTTGCCTTCCTTGTAGATCACGTGCTTGCGGATGACCGGATCATACTTCTTGATCTCGATCTTGTTCGGCGTGTTCTTCTTGTTCTTGTCGGTCGTGTAGAAATGACCGGTGCCAGCCGAAGAAGTCAGACGGATCTTGTCGCGCTTGGATGCCATGGTCGCTGCTCCTTAGATCTTCTCGCCCTGCTTGCGCAGTTCGGCCAGCACGGCATCGATGCCGTTCTTGTCGATGGTACGCAGGGCATGGTTGGACAGGCGCAGCTTCACCCAGCGGTTCTCACTCGCCACCCAGAAGCGGCGCTCGTGCAGGTTGGGGAGCCAGCGACGGCGGGACTTGTTGTTGGCATGCGAGACGTTGTTACCGGTCTGCACACCCTTCTTGCTCACTTGACACACACGTGCCATGACGCACCTCGAAGGTTCTGTGGTGTCTCCCTTGGCCAGGGAAACTGCGGCCCCACAGCCTTGGGCGGTGCACGATACGGGTCAGCGAAATCGCTTCTGTGGAATCGCGCTGCCACTGGTATTCCGGCAAGAGCCGGACAAAGCGAGCCGCGCATTATGCCAGCACCCGGCGCACCCGGCAACCAAGCTGTCCGGAACCTCCTGCACAGGCTTCTTGAACTGATATAATGAGAATGTTTATCATTACTACTTAAGCCACGTCCTACAGGAAGCAACCATGTTCATGCGCCGCGCCCTTCCCCTGATCCTTGCTACCGGACTCCTCGCCCAACCCGCACTGGCCGATGAA
>JAEXRB010000192.1 GCA_023438325.1 Pseudomonadota bacterium
CGGCACCAGTGATGAATTCCCCTGCGTCGCCACCTCGTACCGCTTGACCGAACATTTCCACTACTGGACCAAGCACAACCGCGTGAATGCCGTGAATCAGCCGGAGTTCTTCGTGGAAATCAGCGAAGAACTGGCGGCCGAGCGTGGCATCGCCAAGGGTGATGTGGTGCGGGTGTGGTCTTCGCGCAATCAGATCTGGGCCAAGGCGGTGGTCACCAAGCGCATCCGCCCATTGATCTGCGATGGCAAAGCCGTGCACGTGGTCGGCATCCCGATCCACTGGGGCTTCAAGGGCGCGGCACGCAAGGGCTTCGGTTCCAATTCGCTTGGGCCTTTCGTTGGCGACGCCAACATCAACACACCGGAGTTCAAGGCGTATCTGGTCAACATCGAACGCGCCCAGGGAGTCGGAAAATGAGTACCGAACGCGCACCTCAACCTGTCACTGCCGCCGCCAATCCACCGATTCAGCCGCTTGCTTCCAACCTGTTGCCGAGCGACGTGGTGAAGGCATCGGCCACACCGGATCTGCCGGCGCCGGAGCGGCAGCTGACGCCAGTCGCCAAGTTGATCGATGTCTCCAAGTGCATCGGCTGCAAGGCCTGCCAGACCGCCTGCGTCGAATGGAACGACACCCATCCGGATATCGAGGAAAACGTCGGCGTCTACGAAAACCCGCACGATCTGACCCCGGATCTTTTCACGCTGATGCGTTTTTCCGAGTACCAGCACCCCGATACCGGCGATCTGGAGTGGCTGATCCGCAAGGATGGCTGCATGCACTGCGAGGATCCGGGCTGCCTCAAGGCATGCCCGGCGCCCGGTGCCATCGTGAAGTACTCCAATGGCATCGTGGATTTCATTTCCGACAACTGCATCGGCTGCGGCTATTGCGTGGCCGGCTGCCCGTTCGATATCCCGCGCATCTCGAAAAAGGCCCACGTCAGCAAGAAGTGCACGCTGTGCTCGGATCGCGTGGCCGTGGGGCAGGGGCCGGCTTGCGCCAAGGCATGCCCGACGCAGGCCATCGTGTTCGGCACCAAGGACGACATGGTCGAACACGCCCAGGCGCGTATCGAAGATCTCAAGTCGCGCGGTTACCAGAACGCCGGCCTGTACGACCCGCAAGGCGTTGGCGGCACCCACGTGATGTATGTGCTGCATCACGCCGACAAACCCGCGCTCTACGCCGATCTGCCGGAAGATCCGCAGATCTCGCCCGTGGTGGAAAACTGGAAAGGCCCGGCCAAGACCGTCGGCCTGCTCGCCGCCGGCGCGGCCATCGCCGGTGCCGCACTGCATGGCCTGATGGCGCGCGCCAATCGCGTCAGTGCACAAGAGGAGCAGGAAGCCAGGCATCTGGTCAATGCCGAACAAGACGGGCAAGACGGGCGGGGAGCACCGTGATGAACGAACGCGCTCGTGTCCATTCCGCTCCCGGCGACGCCATTGCGGCGAAAAGCCCCGAAGTGCTGGTGAATCGTTATCGCAGAATCACGCGGCTCAATCACTGGATCACCGCCGGCTGCATGATCCTGCTGCTGCTTTCCGGCTTCGCGTTCTTCCATCCCTCGCTCTACTGGCTCACTAGTCTGTTCGGCGGTGGTCAGACCGCACGCTGGCTGCACCCAATCATCGGCGTGGTGCTGGCAGTGAGCTTTTTCGGCCTGTTCGTGCAGATGTGGCGATTGAATCTGCCGGTGCGCGAAGATGCCGAGTGGGGCCGCAGACTCGGGGATGTCCTTCAGGGCAATGAAGAAAACCTGCCGGAACTGGGCAAGTACAACGCTGGCCAGAAGCTCGTGTTCTGGGGCATGGCCGGACTGATCCTGGCCTTGCTGGTCAGTGGCGTGATGATCTGGGAAGAGTATTTCCCCAACCTCGTCTCCATTCCCGCACGTCGCATTGCGCTGGCCGTACACGCCACCGCGGCCGTGGGCGCGATCCTGATCTTCGTGCTGCACGTCTACGCAGCGATCTGGACGCGCGGCACCCTGCGTGCCATGACGCGCGGCACCGTCACCGGAGGCTGGGCTTTCCGGCATCACCGCAAATGGCTGCGGGAATTGGCGGCGCGGCAGGAAACCGATCAACTCAAGTAGGCCCATGCCTGCCGGCGCTCCGCATTCAAGGGCATGTATGGCGCGGGTGGTTTGCAGTAACGTGCGTACCACCCGCGATGTTTTATCCGCCTGCACATGACCGACGAATCCCTGCAACCTGATCCTTCGCTCATCGGTGGCGTGCCCGAGCCGCCGTTCGGGTTCCTGCCTCAGCCGGTCACGCTGTTCCAATCCCGCGCCCGGCGCTTTTCCTTTCTCGCCGATCACAACGAGCTGGCGCCGTACCTGCGTTTTCTCGCCGAACTCTCGCGCTTGCAGGCGCGGCTTGCCGCGATCCTGCCGTCGCTCGAACCCATTGCCACCACGCGAATCGCCGAAGCCGCCGGGGCCGGCATGCCTCCGATCGACCGCAACGCCTTGGCAGCCGATCCCGCCTTGGCCACCTGTTTGCAGGCCTTGCTGGAGGGCGTTGCCGAACTGGAAATGCCGGAGGCCGCGAAACAGACATGGGCGGCCATCGTCGAAGCCGATGCGCCAACGCGCCAGGCACTGTGTGCCAACGTGCTGGCCGAACAGATTCCCGACGATGCCATCGCGCCACATGTATTTGTCGCAGCAGCCGTGCAAGTACACCTTGCCAGATTGGCCACCACGCTCGACGCCAAGGCGCTCGTGCCGGTAGCCGTGGGCACGTGCCCGGCCTGTGGCGGCCGCCCGGCCTCGTCATTGGTGACCGGCGCCCAAGGCATCGAAAACATCCGCTACGCCACCTGCGCCGGCTGCGCCACGCAGTGGAACGAGGTGCGGGTGAAATGCCTGTGTTGCGGCTCCGGCAAAGGCATCAGCTATCGCTCGGTCGATACCGTCGACGCCACGGTCAAGGCCGAACTGTGTTCGGAATGTCACGGCTGGATCAAGATTTTCTACCAGAACAAGAATCCCAGCCTTGACCCGATCGCCGACGACGTCGGCAGTCTCGGCCTGGATATCCTGATGCGCGACGCCGGCTATCGGCGCGGCGGTTTCAATCCCTGGCTGATCGGCTACTGAGCTGGCGTGGCGTCATGAATGACTTTCGTGCACTGCCTTCGGTGGAACAATTCTTGATATCTAAGCAGGGCAGGGCATTGCTCGATGCCCATGGCCGCAGCGCAGTCATCGCGGCACTGCGCACCGAACTTTCGCAAGCGCGCGACGCGATACGCGCAGGTGCCAGCGGGGTGCAACAGGCCAACATGCTGGCCGATCAGGTGTCGTCCAGACTGCACGCGCGGACAAACTCCGGGCTGCGCCCGCTACTGAACCTTACCGGCACCGTGCTGCACACCAACTTCGGCCGCGCCTTGCTCGCCCAGGCAGCGATTGAGGCGGCCAGCACCGCGATGGCGCATCCGCTGGCACTGGAATACGACCTTGACGGCGGCGCGCGTGGCGAGCGCGACGATCACCTGCGCGATCTGCTCTGCGAATTCAGCGGTGCCGAAGACGCCACCGTCGTCAACAACAATGCCGCCGCGGTGCTGTTGGCACTCAACACACTCGGGCTCGGACGCGAAGCCATTGTCTCGCGCGGCGAACTGATCGAAATCGGCGGTGCCTTTCGTTTGCCCGACATCATGGCCCGCGCCGGCGTGCGCCTGGTCGAAGTGGGCACCACCAATCGCACCCATGCACGCGACTACGCCAGTGCCATCGGCCCGCATACCGGCTTGATTCTCAAGGTTCATACCTCCAACTACCGCATCGAAGGCTTCACCGCCGCCGTGCCCGTGCCCGAACTGGCCGGCATCGCACGCGATGCCGGGGTGCCGGTGCTCAACGATCTGGG
>JAEXRB010000295.1 GCA_023438325.1 Pseudomonadota bacterium
GCACTGTGGTATGTGGTTGCGGCAAATCCCTGACCACCGTGTGACTTCATGCCGATGACGGGCAAGACAAAGGCGGCACACGGCCGCCTTTGTCGATACCACGCCCGATCAAACAACAGGCGTTACTTGCCGGCCTCCAGCCCTGGCGCGACATCATGCACGGGAGCCGTCCTGGGGGCGACCCAGAGCCGGAACACGAACCAGGCCATGATCAGCGCGCCGATGCTGAAGATGGTGTCGCCCGGCACGCGCATCCACACCAGCAGATGGATGAGCGGCTGTTGCATCAGTTCAGCCGAACGTGCGTACCAGTAGCCATGCTCCAGCGCGGCCGCAAGCTGGATCACGCCCATCGGCAGCAACGTCAGCAGAGCCATCAGCGACAGGCCGATGTTGAGCGCCCAGAAGCTGCTCTTGAGCAGGCTCTCGTTCCAGATCACGTTCGGCTTGATGCCACGCAGGCAGAACAGCATCAGGCCGATGCCGAGCATGCCGTACACGCCAAATAGCGCGGTATGGCCGTGCAGCGGCGTCAGGTTCAGGCCCTGCATGTAGTACAGCGGCAGCGGTGGATTGATGAGGAAGCCGAACAAGCCTGCGCCCACCAGGTTCCAGAACGACACTGCCACGAAGAACAGGATCGGCCACTTGTAGCGTGCCATCCACGGCGTGGCCTTCTGCAGCGACCATTGGTGATAGGCCTCAAAGCCGATCAGTGCCAGCGGCACCACTTCCAGTGCCGAGAAGCTCGCGCCAAGCGCGATGACGGCCGTTGGCGTACCCGTGAAATACAAGTGATGCAAGGTACCCAGTACGCCACCCGCCATGAACACGATGGTGGCGAACAGCACCGCCACCGTGGCGAGCGTGGCCCGGATCAGGCCCAGCTTGGTGAACAGGAAGGCGATGACGGCCGTGGCGAACACTTCGAAGAAGCCTTCCACCCACAGGTGCACCACCCACCAGCGCCAGTACTCGACCATCGAAAGATGCGTGTGCTCGTTCCACAGCAACCCGGCACCGTAGAAGAGGCCGATCGCCACCGTGGAGAGGAACAGCAACATGGTGATCGACTTCATCTCGCCGCCCTTGCGGATCGCCGGCACCAGACAGCGCCCGACCAGGGTCAGCCAGATGCCCAGGCCCAGGAATAGGAACCACTGCCAGAAGCGGCCGATGTCCACGTACTCCCAACCCTGATGCCCGAACCAGAAGTTCTTTTCCAGGCCGAGCTTCTGCATCACCGCGAACCACTGGCCGGCAAACGCGCCGACCACGATGATGATCAGACAGACCCACAGCACATTCACGCCCAGACGCTGGAACTTCGGCTCGTGCCCGGAAATCGCCGGGCCGATGTACAGGCCCATGCCCAACCACGCCGTGGCGATCCACAGCACCGCAAGTTGGGTGTGCCAGCTTCGCGTCAGCGAATAAGGCAGGTACTCGGACAGGTTGATGCCGTAGAAGTCATGGCCTTCCACCTGATAGTGCGCGGTGAAAGCGCCCAACAGGATCTGCACCAGGAACAATGCCACCACCACCCAGAAGTACTTGGCCGTGGCCTTCATCGACGGCGTGACCGTGATGCTGGCCAGAGGGTCGGTAGCGGGTGGCTTGTGCCCATGATCCTCACGATGCGTGGCGTAATACCACCCCAGCAACGCGACGCCGGCGATCAGGAAAAGCACGCTGAACACCGTCCACAGCAACAAGTTGGGCGGCGGCTCGTTGCCAACGACCGGATCGAAAGGCCAGTTGGCCGTGAAGCTGATTTCCTGACCAGGGCGCTCGGTGACGGCTGACCATGCCGTCCACCACACGAAGGCCGCCAGCTTGTGACGGTGCCCGGCATCGGGAATGGTGTCGTTCTTCATCGCATAACCCTTGCGCAAATCCAGCAGCGCGGGGTCATTTCCGAACAAGGCATCGTAGTGCGAAGCGACCGTTGCCATCGCGGTGGCGCGCTCGGGCGCTATCACCACTTCTTGACGCGTTGCGTCATAGGTATTGGGGCGCATGAGCTGTTGCAGGCGCGCCTGAAGCCCGGCCTGCATTTCCGGCTCCAGCACGGCGTAACTCTCTGCGCCTCGCTCGCGAGCGAGGAGATCGAGCCACGCTACCGCCTCGCGATGCAGCCAGTCGGCAGTCCAGTCCGGTGCGACATAGGCGCCATGGCCCCAGATCGAGCCCAGTTGCTGTCCACCCATTGACTGCCAGACCTGCCGGCCGGTTTCGATGTCGGCGCGGGTGTAAACCACCTCGCCCGAAGTCGTCACCACGCGCTCGGGAACCGGCGGCATCTGGCGATGCACTTCGCTGCCAACCCACAGCAACACCGAGAACGACACGACCAGCAGGGCGATCAGCCACAGCCAGAGTTTTCTTTCGGCACTCACGACACCTTTCTCCTTTCAATCCGCTCAGAACGGTGTCGCGATGTTGCAGCGCAAGGGGAAAAATGGCGCTGACGCAGGTCAAGTGCGCGCGCTTTCGAGGAAAGCGCCAGCGTCGGGAATTGATGTTGCGTGGCGCAGCCCCCATGCTGACGGTTCCCCAGACTTCCCACGGATTTCCTATGCTTTCGGCAATCATCGCCCTGGCCGTGTTCGGTGCCATTGCACTGGGATGGATGAACGCGCGCGGTGCCGCCGAAGTGGCTGCGCACTATGGCCGTCGGGCTTGCGAAGAAAGTCAGGTGCAATGGCTCGATCACACCGTGATGCTGGAGCGCATCAGCCTGCGCCGCGCGCCGGATGGCTGGATTCGCCCGCTGCGGCGCTACCGCTTCGACTTTTCCAGCGACGGCCTGATTCGCCAGCGCGGCCACCTGGAGCTGCTTGGCAGCGAACTGCAGTGGCTGAACATGCCGCCGCCACCATCAAGGGCGTTGCCAACGACCGAACAGGAGGGCTGGCAGGTCAGCGTGAAGCTCTCGCCTCCCTCGCTGCCGCGCGAATGAGCCGGGAGCGCTACTTGACCACGCGCAGGTGATTGCCGCGCTTGGGCGACTCCTGCGTGGTTTCCGGCTCGGCAGGTGCCTCAGGAGAGTCTCCTTGCGCCTGCGCATCAATGGATTCGGGCGGCATCATCATGCCCTGCCCGGTTTCCTGTGCATAAATTGCCTGCACCGCACCGGAAGGAAATTCGATGCTCTGGCTGACACCACCAAAACGGGCCAGGAAGTGGATGGCATCGTTGCCCATTTCCAGATGCGACACCGCACGCGGCGCGACATTCAGCACCACCTGACCATCACGGATCGACGACGGCGGCACGCGCACGCCGGGAAACCCGGCGTCCACGAGCAGATAAGGCGTCATGCCGTTGTCGCAGATCCATTCATGCATGGCCCGGATCAGGTAAGGACGATTCGACGTCATCGGGGTGGCCGAAATATCGCTCATGCAGGAAGCTCACCCAGCGCCCTTTCCTCGGGCGTCAGGCTGCGGGCAAAGCCGGGGCTGCGGAAGATGCGCTGGCCGTAGTCCTCGATGGCCTTGGCATCCTTGGGCAGGCTGATGCCCAGAGACGGCAAGCGCCAGACGATGGGGGCCATCGCACAATCGGCAAGGCTCATTTCCGGATTCAGGAAGAAGCGCGAGGCTTTGAACAACGGCAACGAGGCCAACAGCAATTCCTTGAGCCGCTTGCGGCCGGTTTCAATCTGCGCTTTGCCACCGTGCTGGATGGCCTGGATCTGCGGCACCCACTCATGTTCGATGCGAAGCATGGCCAGACGCAGGCGGGCACGGGAAAGCGGGTCGATGGGCATCAGCGGAGGGTGCGGGTAACGCTCGTCCAGATATTCGGATACGACGGAGGCTGCGTAAAGCACCAGATCGCGATCCACCAGCGTAGGCACCGAGTGGTAAGGGTTGAGGTCGATCAGGTCTTCGGGAGGATTGTTCGGATCCACCGACACCAGTTCGTAACTGACGCCCTTGGCCGCCAGTACTAGCCGTACCCTGTGGCATACCACGCAATCGCGTGCGGAAAACAGCGTCAGCGCGTTGCGCAATCTGGGATTTGCCACCACCACCATAGCCATCCTCCCCGTTCTATCGCCGCGGACGACAGGGCCGGCTCTTGGGCCGGTAGCCTGTCTGTGCTCAGTGCACGTC
>JAEXRB010000335.1 GCA_023438325.1 Pseudomonadota bacterium
CTTTGGCATCGATACCAACAACGGCGGCATGTATCTGGAAGGCGATCCTTCCGTGGTGGGCAATCAGGCCCGTTTCATCGCCTACCGTGCCGAGTGGCTGCCGAGCTTCGATGTATGGAACCTCGCCCACGAGTACGTGCATTACCTGGACGGGCGCTTCATCTGGCACGGCCCGTTCTGGTCCTATCCGATGGATGCGCCTTATTCGGGCGTGTGGTTCTTCGAAGGCTTCGGCGAGTACATGGCTTACACCTTCCGCAACCTGACTTACACCGCTGCGGTGCAGGAGGCGGGCAACCCGGATCGGTTCACCTTCGCCCAGATCCTGGACACCGAATACAGCACCGATTACGCCCGTACCTACCAGTGGGGCTATCTGGCGGTGCGCTTCATGTTCGAGCGCCATCTCAACGACATCAACGCCATGATCGCGATCACCCGGCAAGGGCAGTACAGCACCGGTTACCGCACATGGCTGGATGCCATTCGTACCGGCTACAACGCCGAGTTCCGCCAGTGGCTGATCTGTTTTGCCGCCAACAACGGCGACACCTCCAGTTGCGGCGGCACGGCACCGCAGCCACAGGCTCCCGTCTTCTCCGATGACTTTGAAGGCGATGACCCGGCGCCGCCGGAAATCGGCGAGTGCCCGGGGGCGGCGCAGGATCAGTTGGACAACGGCTGCAAGATCAGCGGCCTTGCCGCAGCGCGGCCCTCGGATCGCGAATGGCTGACCGTGCTGATTCCGGCGGGTGTCAGCGAACTGCGGATCGACATGTTCGGCGGCACGGGCGATGCCGACATCTACCATCGCTTCGACGACTGGCCCAGTGGGGATATCCACGACCATGCTTCCATCCGGCCCGGCAACGAAGAAACGCTGACGATCTCCCAGCCGGCCAGTGGCTGGCACTATCTGATGCTGAAGCCGAAGTCCGATGCGTTCCAAGGCGTTGAAGTATCCGCGCACTGGCATTGACGGCAGAAGGCCCGGCACCACGGTTCCGGGCCTTCTTGTGCGCCGCGGCACAGGTTTACCCTACGGGCCAGTACAGACGATATTGCGCCGCCTGAATTATCATCGCGGCCCTTTCCGAACGGGGCGGTCATGACACATTCGCTGGCATTCGTTTTTCCGGGCCAAGGCTCGCAGTCGCTCGGCATGCTGGCCGGGCTGGCCGATGCGCATCCGATCGTGCTTGAGACGTTCGCCGAAGCCTCCGAAGGTGCCGGTGTGGATTTGTGGGCGCTGTCGCAACAGGGCCCGGAAGAGCAGCTGAACCGCACCGAGTTCACCCAGCCGGCGCTGCTGGCCGCAGGCATTGCGGTATGGCGTGCATGGCGCGCGGCAGGAGGTGCCATGCCGGCGCGCATGGCCGGGCATAGTCTTGGCGAGTACACCGCACTGGTGGCCGCCGGCGCCTTGCCGCTGGATCAAGGCGCGCGCCTTGTGCGGCTGCGTGGTCAGTTGATGCAGGGCGCCACGCCCGATGGCACCGGCGCGATGGCGGCGGTGCTGGGGGCCGAAGAGGCATTGGTGCGCGAAGTCTGCGAACAGGCTGCACAGACGCAGGTGCTGGTGCCGGCGAACTTCAATTCGCCCGGCCAGATCGTCATTGGTGGCCACGCCGATGCGGTGGATCGTGCAATTGCATTGTTTGCCGAGCGCGGCGTGCGCAAGGCGGTAAAACTGGCGGTCAGCGTGCCTTCGCATACTCCGCTGATGCGTGATGAAGCCAACCGATTGGCAGAAGCCATGCGTGTACTGGATTGGCGCTTGCCGGATGTCGAAGTGGTGCAGAACGTGGACGCGAAGGCGCACGGAAGCATCGAAGCCATCTTGGACGCCTTGGTGCGGCAGTTGTTCCTGCCGGTGCAGTGGACATCCTGCGTGGAATCCCTGGTGGCTCAGGGCGCATCGCGCATCGTCGAGTGCGGCCCGGGCAAGGTGCTTGCCGGATTGATCAAGCGCATCGACAAAAACGTGGACGCGCGGGCCATCGGCACGCCGGAAGAATTCAACGCAACGCGGGAGGCCTTCGCATGAGTGCGACCATCAACGGTACAACCCTCAAGGGTGAAATCGCGCTGGTGACGGGCGCCAGTCGCGGCATCGGCGCAGCCATTGCCGATACGCTGGCCGCGCAGGGTGCGATCGTCATCGGCACGGCCACCACGCAAAACGGTGCGGATGCCATCAGCGCGCGCCTTGCCGCGCACGGCGGCGCGGGTCGTGTGCTGGATGTCGCCGATGCCGCCTCGGTGGAGGCATTGGTGGAGGCGGCGAGTGCCGAGTTCGGCACCATCTCCATCCTCGTCAACAACGCCGGCATCACCCGCGACAACCTGTTGATGCGGATGAAGGACGAAGATTGGCAGGCGATCCTGGATACAAACCTTTCCAGCGTCTATCGCACCTCGAAAGCCGTGATGCGCGCGATGATGAAGGCGCGACGCGGGCGCATCGTCAACATCGCCTCGGTGATCGGTGTCACCGGCAATGCCGGGCAGGCCAATTATGCGGCCGCCAAGGCCGGCATCATCGGATTCTCCAGGTCGCTGGCCAAGGAAATCGGCTCGCGTGGCGTCACCGTGAACGTGGTGGCGCCGGGTTTCATCGAAACCGACATGACCCGTGATCTGCCCGAGGC
>JAEXRB010000103.1 GCA_023438325.1 Pseudomonadota bacterium
TCGAGAGTATCGAAAGGGGCGGGAAATGAGGACATGGTGCTCCTTGGATGTCAGGCCGAAAGTGATGCGGGTAGCAGGACGATGCGTGTCGAAGGCCACCACCGGGGGCGGATCGATTTCATGGTACGCGCCACCAGCGACATCTGTTGTCGTAAATCGCGCCATGCGCCTGCTGTGATCGAAATGACGACCCGACGTTCTAATCCCACCGTACGCAGGCTGGGGCGGATATCGTCGCGGCGCGTACCGCGCTCGGACGCGATTGGCCTTTCCCTGAGATCCATGCGTGCGAAGGCGCATGAAGGTTTCATACTTGCGTTGAACGGCACATGCCCCCCCCATTCCTCACACCGACTTCCAGCACATGCCGTAATCGCCGCAGAGTGGGAATGTCGCCCCATTCCAACCTCGGGGGTGCGCCATGACTACGGATCGTCGCGATTTCCTCAAGCTCGGCATGATGGGAGCCGCCGCCACGGCGCTGCCGGCTTTGAGCATGGCATCGGTCAATGCCGCAATCGGCCGGGCGGAAAAACCGCTGCGCATCCTGATCCTCGGAGGCACCGGCTTCACCGGGCCATTCCAGGTGAGCTACGCGCTGGCGCGTGGGCACAAGGTGACGTTGTTCAACCGCGGCCAGCGGCCTTCACCGGAATGGCCGGGCGAAGTGGAACAACTGCACGGGGATCGCAACACGGGTGATCTTTCCGCATTGAAGGATCGCGAATGGGATGTCTGCATCGACAACCCAACCTCGCTGCCGTTCTGGGTGCGCGACGCCGGCAACGCGCTGAAGGGCCGCGTCGGGCAGTACATTTTCATCTCGACGATCTCGGTCTACGCCGATGGCAGCCAGCCGGGCATCACCGAGGACGCAGCGCTGGCGCCGTATGCCGGCAAGGACGCGATGGCCGAAACGATGGAAAGCCTGCGTGCCGATGTCAGCGCTCTCTACGGCCCGTTGAAGGCGCTGAGCGAGGCCGAGGCGCACAAGCACTTCGGCAAGAACGTCAGCATCATCCGCCCCGGCTACATCGTCGGCCCGCGCGACGAGACCGATCGTTTCACCTACTGGCCGCATCGCATCGCACAGGGTGGCGAAGTGCTGGTGCCGGGCGATGGCGCCGATCCGATCCAGATCATCGACAGCCGTGATCTTGCCGAATGGACGATCCGGCTTGCCGAGCAGCGCCGCTTCGGCACGTTCAATGCCTGCGGGCCGGACTATCGCCTCGGCATGGATGCGATGCTGCATGGCTGTCATGCGCTCAGCGGCGGGCCGTTGACGCTGACGCATGTGGGTGCATCCTTCCTTGAAAAGCATCAAGTCGGCCTGCCGATCTGGGTGCCACGCAAGGGCAGTGAATATTCCGGCTACGGCCAGGTCAGCAACGCCAAGGCCATCGCCGCCGGACTCACCTTCCGTCCGCTGGCCACCACGGTGGGCGACCTGATGGCGTGGTTCCGTGCCTTGCCGGCAGATCGTCAGGCGCAACTGCGCGCCGGCATTTCACGCGAAAAGGAAACCGAGTTGCTGAAAGCGTGGCGCGCACAAGCGGGCTGAGGCGTTCGGATTCAACACCCGAGGAACTGCGCCACCGCACGTTCGATTTCGTCACCGTCGCAGGCTGGATCGAACCAGCGCGCATCCAGCTCGCCACGCAACCAGGTGAGCTGGCGTTTGGCGAGCTGGCGCGTGGCGTAGATGCCACGCTCGCGGAATTCGGCCAGCGAACTGCCGTGCTGCAGGTGCTCCAGCGCCTGGCGATAACCCACCGCACGCATGGCCGGCAGATCGGCGTGCAGGCGCGCATCGCTCGCAAGGCGGCGTACTTCGTCGAGCAGGCCCGCCTGGATCATCAGATCAAAGCGCTGGGCGATGCGCTCGTGCAGCACGGCACGATCGGGCGGGGCAACCACCAGTTTCAATACGCGGAACGGAAACGGCTTGCTTCGCGCAGCCTGTTGCCACTGGCTGATCGGCGTGCCGCTCATGCGAAACACTTCGAGCGCGCGCTGAATGCGTTGCGCATCTCCCGGTTTGATGCGCGCGCCAGCAGCCGGATCGATTCGACACAGCTCCTCGTGCATCGCCGCCCAGCCGCGCTCGGCGGCCTCGCCCGCGATGACTTGCCGCATGGTGGGATCGGCCTGCGGCATGTCGGACAAGCCTTGCAGAAGGGCGCGGAAATACAGCCCGGTGCCGCCCGCCAGCAACGGCACACGGCCTTGCGCGTGGATGGCCTGCATTTCGCGCAGCGCATCCTCGGAAAACTCGGCGGCGGAATAGGTTTCGTGCGGATCGCGGATATCGACCAGACGATGCGGAGCACGCGCCTGCGTCTGTGCGTCCGGCTTGGCGCTGCCGATGTCCAGACCGCGATACACCAGGGCCGAATCGACACTGACGATTTCCATGCCGAAACGCGCCACCCAATCCACCGCCAACGCGGTCTTGCCCGAGGCGGTGGGGCCCATCAAGGCAATGGCAGGCGGGCGGCTGTCGGTGCGGGAAAAAGGAACGGGCATGGCGAATGGCAGAGTCGGCAAGTCACGCAAACGTGCGCAATGCTACGCAATCGTGGCGCTCCTGTATCCGGCGGCGGCTCTTCGCTGCGCGCGATAACACATGGCCACGCGGCGTGCCATGGCCGTGACTGGCTGCGGCGCTCAGTCGGTTTCCTGAGTCAATTGCCGGTATTGCCTCGGCGTGAAGCCGGTGATGTGCCGGAACTGGCGCGAGAACGCGCTTTGATCGGAAAAGCCGGCCTGCTGGGCGATCTCGGCAATGGCCAGACGTGTGCCCGCAAGCAGGCGGGTGGCATGGTCGATGCGGATTTTGATGACGTACTGGCCGGCGGAAAGCTGGAAGATCTTCTTCATGCGGCGATCGAACTGCGCCTGCGACAAGCCTGCCCGATGCGCCAGCGCATCCATGCGCAGCGGCTCGTCGATATGTTCGAGCAGGTAATCAATGGTGTCGGCAAATGCGCTGTCGATGAAGCCGCCCCGGCTGGGCTCGATCAGGTCCTTGGAGATGCAGGCCAAACCGATCATCTCTCCACGCCCGTCGCGCAGCGGCTCCTTGGTCGTCAGGCACCAGCCGGTACTGCCGTCGCGGTACACGGTGAGATCGAGGTTGTCGATGATCGGCTTGCCGGTGCGGAACAGGCGCTCGTCCTGACGCGTGTAGCGCTCGGCCATCGGCTTGGGGAAAAGATCGAACGCGGTTTTCCCGACTGCATCCTGACGATGCTTCAGCCCGCAGCGCATGGCCGCCGTCTCGCTGATGGAGACGTAGCGCCCCTGGCGATCCTTGATCGAGAACACGATATCGGGAAGCCGATCGAACAGGCGCTCCACATACCAGGGTGAAGCCACGCTCGCCATGAAACGGTCACGCCAGCGCAATGCGTCTTCGGTTGCCATGGTGTCTGCGTTCCCTTGTGTCCGGATCGCCGTCCGGTATTGGTACTTTCCCATGGCCGGCGCAACCGCCTGCCATCCCACCCCCAAGCCTCGATCGAGAGTCTATCGAGGCTGATTTGCAGCCGCTGTGCCGATCGCACCGTTGCTGCAATGAAATCGCGCAATACCTCCCCTGCCCCCGTTGCGAGCATGTCGACACGCACCACGCCTGTTCAGTTGGCAGCAAGGTGCGCGCCCGCGCTTCCCCGCGCGTCACTTCAGGGCGAACTCAGGGAAACAAACATGGACTCTCGTTTCAACATTCCGATTGTGGCGCGTTGTCTTGCGCTGAAGCTGGCGTTCTGCGCACTCGCAACTCCGGCATCGCAGGCGCGGACGAATGCGCAAGCTCCACCACCGGCGGACTTCACCCGCCATCCCGGACTGGTCGATCAGGCAGATCCGCGAAACATCGCCCACATCCAGGGCGACCCGTTGCCGCCAGAACATCGCCCGCCCCGACATGGCGACGCGCTCCACCAAAGCATCGACTACAGCCGCCCCCTTCATTCCTCCGCCCGGCCCAAGGCCGTATGCGACATCGCGCAATTCGCCCAAGCCACACCCGCCACCATCGTCAGCGTCGTGCAGGCGG
>JAEXRB010000188.1 GCA_023438325.1 Pseudomonadota bacterium
GATCAAACCCACGCGTTCGCCGGCGCGGATCGTGAGCGAAAGATCATCGATCACCACCTGCCCGGCGTTGTAGCCAAAACGCACGCGATCGAAGTGGATCTCACCCTGCGTCACCGCCAGTTCCCGATCCGAGTGATCGATCACCTTGAGCGGCTCGGCCAAGGTGTCGATGCCGTCCTGCACGGTGCCGATGTTCTCGAACAACCCGGCGATTTCCCATAGCACCCATTCGGACATGGAACGAATGCGCATCACCAGCCCCACCGACACGGCAATCGCACCGCCACCGATGTCGCCGCCGAGCCATGCGCCCAGCGCGACAGCCGCCGTGCCGGCCAGCAGCAAAGCATTGAGCACATGCAGGCTGAAAGTGAGCATCGTCACCAATCGCATCTGGCGATGCACGGTGACGAGAAATCCGTCCATCGCATCGCGGGCGTAATCCTGCTCGCGCGCGGTGTGGGCAAACAGCTTGACGGTCTGGATGTTGGCGTAGCTGTCCACGATGCGCCCGGTCATCTGCGCACGTGCATCGGCCTGTGCCGCGGACACCTTCTGCAGGCGCGGCACGAAGAAACGCACCAGCACGATGTAGCCGATCAGCCAGAGCAAAAGCGGCGCCGCGAGCCACGCATCCGAGCGAAATGCCAGAAACAGCGTGCCGAGGAAGTAGACGACGACGTAAACGAAGGCATCGAGCAGCTTCAGTACCGTCTCGCGAATCGCCAGCGCCGTCTGCATCACCTTCTGCGATACCCGCCCGGCAAACTCGTCCTGGAAGAACGCCAAGCTCTGGCGCAACAGGTAGCGGTGTGCCAGCCAGCGCGCGATCATCGGATAGTTGCCGAGCAAGGTCTGGTGCACGATCAGCGCCTGCAACAACACGCCGGACGGATACACCAGCAGCGCCAGTACACCGAAACCGATCAACTCACGCCCGTGTCGTTCGAGGAAGCCCTCGCGTGCATCCTGCGCCGCCCAGTCCACGAAGCGGCCGATCCAGTCGAAAAAATAGATTTCCGTGGCCGAGAGCAATGCCGTCAGCAGTGCCACGGCGACCAACCACGGCACTACCGGGCGCGAGTAGTAGAGGATGAACGGCCACAGCTTGCGTGGCGGCGCCTGCGGCTCGCGCGCCGGATAAGGATCAACGAGGCTTTCGAAGAATCGGAACATCATGGAATGCGACAATGGGCGGGCATCGTCGGGGCGACGGCAGGCCGCCTAGCCTAACCACATCCATGTGAACTTCCCCACCACAACACCCATGAGCGATACAGAAACAACGCTTCGCGCCAATCTCGACAGCATCCGCAACCGTATCGATGCCGCCTGCCGGCAAGCCGGGCGCGATCCCTCGGACGTTCGCCTGCTGCCGATCAGCAAAACCGTCGACGCAGCCCGATTGCGCACCGCCTACGCCATCGGGCTGCGCGAGCTGGGCGAGAACAAGGCGCAGGAAGCGCTGGCCAAGTCCGAAGCGATGGCCGATCTGCACGATCTTCGCTGGGTATTGATCGGCCACCTGCAAACCAACAAGGCCAAATTCGCGGCGCGATTTGCGAGCGAATTCCAGGCGCTCGACAGCCTGCGCGTGGCCGAGGCACTGGATGTGCAGTTGCAAAAACTCGGTCGCTCGCTCGATGTGCTGGTGCAGGTCAATACGTCTGGGGAAACCAGCAAGTTCGGCCTGCCGCCGGACCAGGTGGAACGCTTCGTGAAACAGCTGCCGGCGTTTTCCTCGCTGCGTGTGCGCGGGCTGATGACGCTGGCGCTTTTTTCACCGGATGCCGCGCAGGTACGCCCGTGCTTCACCGGTTTGCGCACGCTGCGTGACCGCTTGCGACAAGGCGCACCCGATGGCATCGGCATGGACGAGTTGTCGATGGGAATGTCCGGCGATTTCGAACTGGCCATTGCCGAGGGCGCCACCACGGTTCGCGTGGGCACCGCAATTTTCGGACATCGCCCCACGCCGGACAGCCATTATTGGCCCGGCTTTGCCGACGATGCCCCATCCCAATGAAAAACGGCAGGACAGCCGTTTTTCACAGAGAAGCTGCCCGAAGGGCGGCACACAGGGATGCACATCATGAAAACGGCCGGGTTTCCCCGGCCGTCATGTCACTGCCTGCTACCAGTGGGCATCATTCCGACGCCGCTTTCTGAACCGCCGGCGCCGGTGCACTCTCGTAGATCAGGTAGGGCTCGGCCTGATTGTTGATGACCGACTCATCGACGACCACCTTGGCGACGTTTTCCTGCGAAGGCAGCTCGTACATCGTATCGAGCAACACCGACTCAAGAATCGTGCGCAGGCCACGCGCGCCGGTCTTGCGCGCCAGTGCCTTCTTGGCCACCGCCAAGAGTGCATCGGGACGAAATTCCAGTTCCACACCCTCCATCTCGAACAGCTTCTTGAACTGCTTGGTGATGGCGTTCTTCGGCTCGGTGAGGATCTTGATGAGCGCATCCTCGTCCAGCTCCTCCAGCGTCGCCACCACCGGCAACCGCCCGATGAACTCGGGAATCAGGCCGAAGCGGATCAGATCTTCCGGCTCGACCTGAGCCAACAACTTGCCGACGTTGGCCTTCTGATTCTTGCTGCGCACATCCGCACCGAAACCGATGCCGCTGGCATCTAGCGTGCGCTGCTGGATGACCTTCTCCAGCCCGGCGAACGCACCGCCGCAGATGAACAGGATGTTCTTGGTATCGACCTGCAGGAATTCCTGCTGCGGATGCTTGCGCCCACCCTGCGGCGGCACGCTGGCGACGGTGCCTTCGATCAGCTTGAGCAGCGCCTGCTGCACGCCTTCGCCGGACACATCGCGGGTGATCGACGGGTTCTCGCTCTTGCGCGAGATCTTGTCGATTTCGTCGATGTAGACGATGCCTTGCTGCGCCTTTTCGGCATCGTAATCGCACTTTTGCAGCAGCTTCTGGATGATATTTTCCACATCCTCGCCGACGTAACCCGCCTCGGTGAGGGTGGTGGCATCGGCGATGGTGAATGGCACGTTGAGCAGGCGCGCCAGGGTTTCAGCCAGCAGCGTCTTACCCGAGCCGGTAGGCCCGACCAGGAGGATGTTGGATTTGGAAAGCTCGACCTCGTCGTTCTTCTGCCGGCTCTCGATGCGCTTGTAGTGGTTGTACACCGCTACTGACAGCGCCTTCTTGGCGCGCTGCTGCCCCACGACGTACTGGTCGAGCACGTCCATGATTTCACGCGGCTTGGGCAAGTGACTACGCGAAGTGGAGGCTTTTTCCTCCAGCTCCTCGCGAATGATGTCGTTGCACAGCTCCACGCACTCGTCGCAGATGAACACCGACGGCCCGGCGATGAGCTTGCGCACCTCGTGCTGGCTCTTTCCGCAGAAAGAGCAATAGAGGATCTTGCCGTTGTCCCCGCCGCGGCCTTGCCGTTCTTCAGTCATGCCTTGAATCGTCCTGCATTTTCCATGTCACGGGCCGAGAATAGCTCAGGCCCGGTGCCGCGCCTAGCCGCCCCGGGCCTGTTGATGATTGGGGTCGAGAAAGCCTCGATCAACCCGGCTTGACCGTTTCTTCCGGCCGGCGCTCGAGCACTTCGTCGATCAGGCCGTAGGCCTTGGCATCCTGCGCGT
The DNA here is from genome assembly GCA_023438325.1 of Pseudomonadota bacterium. Lineage (GTDB taxonomy): Bacteria > Pseudomonadota > Gammaproteobacteria > Xanthomonadales > Xanthomonadaceae > Denitratimonas. The sequence continues at coordinate 3,627 of JAEXRB010000188.1, forward strand.
TGAAGAACAAGTCGCGCTCCACATCACGCTCGATGCGCTCCAGCGGCTGGCCGGTGTTGGCGGCAAACTCTTCGTTCAGACGACGACGCAGATAGAGGATTTCACGCGCCTGGATCTCGATGTCGGTAGCCTGGCCCTGCGCGCCGCCATGCGGCTGGTGGATCATCACGCGCGAGTTGGGCAAGGCGAAACGCTTGCCCTTGGTACCGGCGGCGAGCAGGAAGGAACCCATGCTCGCAGCCTGGCCGACAACCATCGTGCTGACGTCGGGCTTGAGGAAACGCATCGTGTCGTAGATCGCCAGACCGGCCGTGACCACACCGCCGGGGCTGTTGATGTACAGATTGATGTCCTTGTCCGGATTCTCCGATTCAAGGAACAGCATCTGCGCGATCAGCAGGTTGGCAACGTAGTCATCGATCGGACCAACGAGGAAGATCACCCGCTCCTTGAGCAGGCGCGAATAGATGTCGTAGGC
>JAEXRB010000207.1 GCA_023438325.1 Pseudomonadota bacterium
GCCATCACTGGCCGCCTGCTGCGGATCGACACCCAATGCCAGCAGCGCCTTCACCGTGGCGGTGTCGCAATGGCTGGCCTGGCAGGCGATGGCGAGCGCATTGCGCCCGACATGATCGCGTGCGGACGGATTGATGCCGCCATGTGCAGCAAGGCGTTCGACGCAAACGGTGGCGCCGGCACGGGCGGCTTCCAGCAGCGGCGTGACGCCGTGCTCGTCGGCCATGTCCGGCTGAGCGCCGGCGCTCAGCAAGGTATCGACAATCTGCACGTTGCCGTTGAGGCACGCCGCGTGCAACGCGGTGCGACCGAGGCGGCCGCGAGCATCCAGCTTGGCCTTGTGCCGCAACAACAGCTTGACCATCGCCGGATCATCATCCTCGCGCGCGGCAGCCATCAACAGGGCCGGTTCGCCACCCTTCGGTTCGCACGCGGCGCGGCGATCGATCAGGTATTTGGCAACATCGACGTTGCCCATGCCGGCCGCAATGCCAAGCGGGCTGACACCCTGCGCATCGAGTGCATCCAGCGGCGCACCGGCATCCAGCAACAAGGCGGCAATGGCAGGCTCGGCAACGCGTGCGGCGGCATGCAGGGCGGTCTGGCCGCCGGCATCGGGCGGGCGCGGATCGGCACCGTTGGTGAGCAGCATCAGCACCGCGTCAGGGCGTCCGTGATAGCTGTCGCGTACGGCCGCCATCAGCGGCGTGAGGCCCGCATGCGCGAGGTTGAGGTCGGCGCCGGCGGCGATCAGGCCACGCAACAGGCGCAGGTCGGAAAGTACCGCAGCGAGCATCGGCAAGGTGCGCTGGTCGCGTGCGTCCGGCGCCGGCATGGCGTAGGGATTGGCTCCCATGTCGAGCAACGCCAGTGCCTCGTCCACACGCCCGGCGCGTGCCGCCGAATACACGGAGGCATCCACGCCGGGGCCCGGTGTGTAAGCGCGCGCCTGTGGCGGCGCGTAGGCCTGCGTCGCCACCGCATCGGCCAGACACCGGCGCGCTTGCTCAAGCTGCCTGCGCGACGCCACCAACACGGCACAAGCCAACGCCGGAGCCAGCACCACGGCATGCACGAGCAAGGCGATGCGATGGATGTCCTGCGGCCACGGTGCGGCCCAGGCCATGGCCAGCGTGGCGAGCATCAGTGCGAGCAGGCACAACGCCCCCAGCCATCCGGAGATGCCGAAAAAGGCGGCGTCGCCGAGCGCGCGCCGCCGTGCGGCGATCGACTCCTCCGAAGATTCCAGCAACAGGGCCGGCAACACCGCGTGCCGCCACAACAACACCCATGCCGCGCCGATGGCACCGCTGCCAAGCAGTACGGCCATGAACTGAGCGCCTTGCCACACGCGCATCGCCGGCCACGCCAGAACCAGCGCCAATGCGAGCAATCCTGCCAGCGCCAGCCAGAAACCCGCGCGTAGTTGCCGTGCCAGCGTCGGCAAAAAACGTGCGTCATCAGACATGCCAAGCCAGACGGCCGCAGCGATCAGATACAGCGGAAACGCCAGCACCGGGCCGATTGCAGTTGCCGGCGGCGTTGACAGCCATGCCAGCAAGGTCAACCCGATCGGCGGCAGAAATGCAGCCAGCCGCATCAGCAGGCCGGGGGACTCGGGCCAGGTGTGTGCAGACGTCATGCCGTTTCGGCCTGCCCCGGCGGCATCTGCAGGTGAAAGCCCTGCCGTTCAAGTGACGCGATCACCGTTGCCGCATCGGTACGGGCGAGGCGACGCTCCGGCGTGAGCTCGAATACAAGCGCCGGCTCCAATGCCCCGAGCCGCTGCCGCAGGGCATCGGGCAGCGCATCGAAGCCATCCTCGACGGAAAGATAGACGTAGGTATCAGGCCGGGCTCGGCTCTTGTAGACGTGGCAGCGCATTGAAAGTGCAAGAAAAGCGGGAATGGCGTCACGCGCAGCATAGCCGGTTGCCTGCGTGGCGGCGAAACCGTGCCATGGCATTTCCTTCTGCGACGACTCAGTCGCCCGGCATCGCGTACTTGGATCGCCATGCACCCAGAATCCCGACGCCGGCCCGGACAGCGCCCGCACGAAACGCACGGCGCTTCAGCGCCCCGTCAACCGGCGATCAGGGCTTCGATGTCATCCGCATCGCGCGGCACGTCATCGGTGAGGGTTTTCACGCCCTGACGGGTAACGATCACATCGTCCTCGATACGGATGCCGATGCCACGCCACTTCGCCGCCACGCCGGCAGCATCGGGAGCGATGTAGAGGCCCGGCTCGATGGTGAAGGCCATGTCCGGCTCCAGCAGCCGATATTCGCCATCGATGCGATAGTCGCCCACATCGTGCACGTCCAGCCCGAGCCAATGCCCGGTCTTGTGCATGTAGAAGCGGCGATAGGCGTGATCCTGGAGATTCTGCTTGAGCGTGCCTTTCAGAAGGCCCAGGCGCAGCAGACCATCGGTGATCACTTCCACGGCGATGTCATGCGGCGCGATCCAGGATATGCCGGGCCGCACCGCTTCGCGTGCCGCGACGTTCGCGGCGAGCACCACGTCGTACAGCGCCCGCTGCGGCGCGCTGAAACGGCCATTCACGGGAAAAGTGCGGGTGATGTCGGAAGCGTAGCCGTGAAACTCCGCGCCGGCGTCGATCAGCAACAGATCGCCATCGCGCAGTTGCGCACGGTTGGCGCGGTAGTGCAGGACGCAGGCGTTCGCACCGGCGCCGACGATGGGCTCGTAGGACGGCACCGCACCGTGGCGACGGAAGCGGTACAGCAGTTCGGCTTCGACTTCATATTCGAACATGCCCGGCCTTGCAGCGCGCATCGCATCCATGTGCGCGAGCGCGGCGATGCGCGCAGCCTCGGCCATCAGGCGGCGTTCGGCCGGGCTCTTGAACAGGCGCAGGTCGTGCAACAGGTGACCCAGCTCCTGAAACTCGTGCGGCGGCTGCGCGCCCTGCTTGATCTGGGAACGCACGCGCTTGACCCAGCCGATCAAGGTGAGATCGAACTCGGTATCGCGGCCGAAGTGGTAATAAACCCGATTCCGGCCTTCGATCAGGCATGGCAGGATTTCGTCCATGTCCGCGTAGGGATAGGCATCGTCCATCCCGAGGGTTGCGACGGCGCCTTCCGGCCCGAGCCGCGCACCATCCCAGGCCTCGCGCTCGCGATCACGCTCGCGGCAGAACAACAGAACTTCGCCGGCGGCACGTCCCGGAACCAGCACCAGCACGGCGTCCGGTTCATCGAAACCGGTGAGGTACCAGAAATCGCTGTCCTGCCGATACGGGAAATGGGTGTCGTTGCTGCGCACGCGCTCGGGTGCGGCGGGCAGGATCAGGATCGCATCCGGCCCGGCCATGCGCATCAACTGGCGGCGACGACGGGTGTATTCGGCAGCATCGATGCCCAGCGGTTTCACGATGCGCCTCAGTGCAGACGCCCAGGCTTGCGCCGCGCAAGCAGGCCGTCACCGTGAATCAGCAGTGCAGCCACGCGGGCAAACTCGGCGATTTCCATCAGCGCCTGCTCGTCCTGCTCGTCTTCGTCCACGACGAAACCGGCGATGTTGGCCAGATCGGCAAAGGCTTCCTGCGCATCCTCGGACAAGGGCGGGCGATTGGGTGCGAGCGAGAAGCCGGCGACGAAGCCGCGGCACCAGTCGAACAACGCCGCAACGCGCTCGGCCAACGGCGCATCGTCCTCGGGCAGCAACAGGGAAAAACCCATGTCGGGATCGTTCAACCCAGCCGTGCTGGCGTCGCGCAGGTCATTGAGCGCAGCGTAGTCGCGCACCGTGGCGGCATCGGCCTCCACGTGCAGGCGCGCGAGCCAGTCCGCGCCTTCCAGTGACGCACCCGCGGCGATGAAGCCGGCCGCAAGGCCGTGCAATTCGGCGGCATCGATGCCGATGGCACAGCGTGCCAGCGCGGCTTCCACCTCGTCGAACGCCGGGAGGTGGATGTCCGTACTCACCAGACCACTTCGGCCATCGAGCAGTTCAGGCCCGATCCGATACCGAGCAGGGCGATGCGATTGCCCTTCTTCAGGCGGCCCATTTCCTTGAGCTTGCTGAGCACGATCGGCACCGAAGCCGGGCCGATGTTGCCGTGCTCGGCGAAGATGGTGAATACCTTCTTCGGATCGATGCCGATGGTCTTGACCAGCGCGTTGGTGTGCACCTGGCTGACCTGGTGGATGACGAATTCGTCCAGTTCCTCCACCGCCCAACCCAGGGCCTGCTTGGCAGCCAGGAACGTCTTCTGCGCCAGCTTCATGCCTTCGATCATCAGCATGCGGGTGTCGGTGACCATGCGATCGAGATTGCCGCGGCACAGCGTGTTCCACTGCGTGGCCGCGCGCGACACACCGCCCTTGTACTGCGGCGCATCCGGTGCAAGATCACGGCGCGACAGCACCATCGCCACGGCACCGCAACCCAGCGTCAGGGTGGCCAATTCCTGACGGAACTGATCTTCGGTGGTGTCCGGGCGCGTCATGCGCTCCAGCGTCTTCTCGTAAGCGAGATTGGCGGTTTCGCCATCCACCACGAGCGCATATTCGATTTCGCCGCGCTCGATCATGCGGCTGGCGATGTCCATACCGTTGAGGAACGCCAAGCACGCATTGGCCACGTCGAAGTTCTGGCAGGTGTCGGACAGGCCAAGGTTGCCCGAAACGATGCTGGCGGTGGATGGCTCCAGATAGTCGCGGCTCACCGAGGTATTGACCAGCAGGCCGATCTTCTCGCGCGGTACATCGCCCAGTTCGGCCAGCGCCTTCTCGGCTGCCTTCGTCGCAGCATCGGAGGCTTCCACGCCTTCTTCCCACATGCGGCGCGAATGGATGCCAGCGATGTCGCCCAGCACATCGGTGCGGATGCCGAGGCGATCCAGCGTGGGGCGCAGGCGCTCGTTGATTTCCGCAGAACTGAGCGGGCGCGGCGCATCGATGTGCGCGAGGCTGGCGATGGAAACGTTCTGGAACAGCATGGGCCTGCCAAATTCAAGGAAAACAGCCGCAGAACGCTACAGCGATCCGCATCGGGGCGCAAGCCGGAGGGCCCGGATGCAGGTGTTGGGAACGGCTCGTGTGCGGGCGGGAGCCTCGTCACACGGCACCGAATCGCCATGCGGCGGAACGCCTTCACTCACAAACAGCCCGTTCACCGCCCTTCAAGGCATAGGCCCGTGCCGAGCCACGCCCCTTGGCTTCGCTCAGGCGCACCCATCGCTCGTACTCGGCATCCATTTCCTTGTCGATCAGGACCAGCTGATCCGGTGGAATCGACGCACGCACTTCGGAGAACGCCATACCGATTTCCCCTTCGATCGCCACATCCCCGTACAGCCGCTGCATCAGTCCCATGTATTTGACGAACAACTTCGGGTTCGGAAGCGACAGGGACACGCCTCTTTGCGAGACCACATTACTGGGCGAGTGAACCAGGACAAGTCCTTCCAGCGCCAACGGTTCTCCCGCCGCAAACCCCTCTTGAAGGAAACGATAGGCGTTGTCGGCCAGGAATTGCGGGTACACGTAAAGTCCGGACTCGGAATAGGAGAACCTATCGTGCAGCCGTTGTATTGTTCCATCCGACCGCGTCAGCGCCAGCAGAGCCTTCTGGTATGGCGTCAGCGACGCAGTTGCCTGAAGCAGCGATGTCGGCGAAGGAAGCGCAGCCGACTCGAATCCTTTGCAATATCCGCCGGAAGCCTCAAGACGCTCCTGCTGTCTGGCAATGGTCGCAATCATCAACTCGTCACTAGGGCCATCCCTGGCCTCCAGACTCTGAATCATCAGATCATTAAAAGCTATTTTTCTCTTTTCTTCGGAACAGCGATTTATATCAACCACCAATCGGCAAACCGCCACAGGATCGCCCGCTTCGGCGCGAGCCAGCAAAGCAGGAATTTGATCACCAAATGGAATATCTTGTGACGGCAACGCTGGCATCTGTATCTGCCGAGATGGCGCGGCCTCTACCTCCTTGCCAGCCGTCGTTTCTTCGACCAGACCAGGGTCACTCGCCACTTCCATGCGCGACGCTGTTCCGACAGGGAAATTATTGGCATTGTTACCGAGCCAAAACAAATACCCCGCCAGAGCCGCAGGCACAGCTATAAGTAAAACCACCCATTCGCGTGATAGTTTTCTCATTTTAACCACACCTTTCAGTCGTGCTCCTACCAGGGGCTCTCACACAAAACAGGCCACGATCATCCATCACTCCGGGATTATCTCGCCAACCTCAACCTCTCCCACAGGAATCCTTCTGCTATTGATATGCCCCCAAATAAAAGACGGCCGCCAAAACGCACCACCGCCACTGCCACCACTTCCACCACCATTATTACCATTATTGTTCCATGGCCCCGGGAAATAAGAATCCTCCACTTCTGGACATGCAGAGTCCCCCATAACTGGATTATCATCGCACGCAGCAATACGGCAGCGCACCTCAGGCGTATTAGCGCAACAAAGCCTAAAATCAAAAGACCCCCCACCCTGCTGTATAGGGACGATGTTATTCCTGTGCCATTCACATTGCTCACCAAATGACTGCGCCCACGAAAAACTTGAATACCCAAGAACAAATACGGGGAAAATAATTTTAATTAAGCCATTCATATCAACCCTCTCAAATTAAAATTTGACCCGAAAAAACAGACAAAACTACCTGAACCGCAGACAAGAGGTGGAAGTAAAGCGCAATTGATTAAATTTCAAAGAGACGCGACATCATTCAATCGTCTTAAACCCCATTCCCTCAAAGGAAGAGTCTATAAAATTATCAGCCCTCTCTAATTTTAGTCAACTCAAGCTCGGGCCAACGTAACCCATAACTATTCTAGATTCCACTCCGGTGTCGACACCCCCATCAGGTGCCGCACGAAGAAATCGAACAAGCGGCGGTTCACGTAATCGATGGGCTCCTCCGAACGGCCCACCGCGTGGCCGCCGCCGGGCACCACGAGCAGGTCGAAATCCTTGCCGGCGCGGATCAATGCATCGGCCACCTGATACGTGGAGGCCGGGTCGACGTTGGCATCCTGCTCGCCGAGGATCATCAACAGGTGGCCGCGCAGCAGATGCGCGTTCTCCACGCCCGAGGCGCGGGCGTAGCTTTCGTCCACCGGCCAGCCCAGCCACTGCTCGTTCCAGCTGATCTTGTCCATGCGGTTGTCGTAGCAGCCGTTCATCGCCACCGCGACGGTGTAGAAATCACCGTGGAACTGGAGCGCATTCAACGCGTTCTGGCCACCTGCGGAAGCGCCGTAGATGCCGACGCCACGTGAAAGATCGTAGGCCGGGTCGCGTGCGGCCACGGCCTTGTGCCAGAGAATGCGATCGGGAAACCCGGCATCGCCGAGGTTCTTCCACGCCACATCGTGGAACGCCTTGGAACGGTGCATCGTGCCCATGCCGTCGATCTGCACGACGATGAAACCCAGGTCAGCCAGCATCTGCATGCCGATGACCTTGTCGCCACCGGAGTGGTAGCCGAAGGGCCAGAACGTCTTGGGCACATAAGCATCGTGCGGGCCGGCGTAGATGTTTTCGATCACCCGATAGCGACGCGCCGGGTCGTAATCGGTCGGGCGCACGACGATGCCGTGGATCGGCGTCTTGCCGTCACGCCCCGCTGCAACAAACGCTTCCGGCGGGCGATAACCGGCAGCCGTCAGCGCCGAAATATCGGCCTGCTCCAGTGTCGCGATCAGGCGCCCATCGCGCGCATCGCGCAGTTGCGTGACATCGGGCTTGTCGATGCGCGACCAAGTGTCGGTGTAGTGCTTGCCATCCGGCGATAGCGACACTTCGTGCCAGCCTTCGTCGGGCGTGAGGTGCACGAGATTCCTGCCGTCCAAATCCACCCGGTAGAAATGCTTGAAGTACGGATCGCCCGGCTCGCGCCCAGTGGCGCTGAACCAGACTTCGCGGCGCGCCTCATCCACACGGATGATCTCGCGCACCACCCACTCGCCATCGGTGAGCTGGCGCGGCTTGCCGGTTTTCCCGTCGAAAAGGTAGAGGTGGTTCCAGCCATCGCGTTCGCTCATCCAGAGGATTTCCTCACCACGCGCACCCACGTCGTGGTAGTGGCTGCGTTGCCACCAATCGTTGACGAAGGTATCGGCGACTTCCTCGATGACCACGCGGGCATCGGCGCTGGCGGCGTCGATTTCGATCAGTCGAATACGCTTGCGGGTACGTTCCACATAGCGCAACGCCAGGGTCTTGCCATCGGCACGGAAGTACAGCGGTGAGAGCTGGAACGGCGTGGGGAACAAGGTGTTTTCCACCACGGTGCGGTGCCCGCCTTCCACCTCGAACAGCACCGGCGTCTCGATGTCCACCGCATCGCCGGGCTTGGGATAGAGCTGGGTTTGCACACGCGCATGCACTTGCCCGGGCGGGTGGCTTTCAACCCGGAACACCTTGCGCTGACTTCCGGGAACCACCCGATACAACGCCACACGACGCGAATCGGGCGACCAGATCAATGTCTGTGGATCGTAGAAATTGCGCGCATGGCCATCCTGGCTCAGCGGTGTGACCTCGCCGGTTTCCAGCGTGCGCAGCATCAGGTTGTCGTTCTCGACAAACGCCTCGAAGCGTCCATCCGGCGAACGCTTGGGTGTGGCATCGGCGGGCACCGAGCGATCCCGCACCACGCCCCAGGCGCGCGGCTGGCCCCGCGCTGGCGCTTCCTGTTTCGCGCACGAAACGGGCCTCAACGTGCATCGCCACTCGTCATCGTCGTCCAGATGAAAAACGATGGCCTTGCCCGCGTCGGCATGCGCGTAATCGGAGAACGGCAGATTCAACGCATCGATGCTGCGTCCCGTCGCGTTGCCGAGCGCCTGCGCGATGGCGGCGTGGTCGAAGGCACGCTGCATGGCTTCACTGCCGATGCGGCGTTCGACGAACTCGAACCCGCCCCGCACAGTGCGGCGATAACGATACTGCGTGTCGTCGATCCAGCTCACTGGGCCGGCAATGCCTTCGGTGAGGTGGACCCATTGGTCACGCAATCGCAGCGAGCGTTCGTAGGCGGCGACATCGGGTGCGGCTGGCGCATCGGCCATCGCAAACTGGGCTAAGACCATCGCCAGCAGCAAGAAGAAAACACGTTGTTTCATGAAAATGCCCTGCTCGGTCAGGCGAACGGTCGATCGATCGCCGGCGACGGCGGCGTGAACCATTGCGCGCCGTTTTCGGTGACGAAGAAATGATCCTCCAGCCGAACGCCGAACTTGCCCGGCACCACGATCATCGGTTCGTTGCTGCAACACATGCCCGGCGCCAGCGGCAGCGCGTTGCCGCGCACCAGATACGGCGCTTCGTGAATCGACAATCCGCAGCCGTGCCCGGTGCGATGCGGTAGTCCGGGCAGCCGATAATCCGGGCCAAGACCGGCCGCTTCCAGCACCCGGCGCGCGGCCGCGTCGATGGCCTCGCACGGCACACCGGGACGCACGGCATCGAACGCCGCCTGCTGCGCGGCGCGTTCCAGATTCCAGATGCGCGCTTGTTCCTCATCGGGCGTGCCGAAAATGTAAGTGCGGGTGACGTCGGAGTTGTAGCCCTGCACGCTGCACCCGGTGTCGATCAACACCAGCTCGCCTTCGCGCAGATGCTGCACACCGGGCACGCCGTGCGGAAATGCGGTGGCGTGGCCAAACTGCACGATGCAGAAGGTCGAGCCGCCATCGGCACCGAGTGCGCGATGGGCTTCGTCGATGAAACGCACCAGCTCATCAGTGCCGATGCCTTCACGCACGATGCCGGCGGCGAGGCGATGCACTTCCAATGTCATGTCGCAGGCCTGCTGCATCAACGCCAGCTCAGCCGGCGATTTGCAGCGGCGACACCCCTCAATCACCGGAGCGGCATCGACAATGGCCGCCGCACCCAGTTGTGCGGCAAGCCCGGTATGGATGCGCAACGCCGCTTCCGGATCAAGCGCCAATGTGCCCGCACCGCGCTCAGCCATCACCTGCGCCACCAGCGCGTGCGGATTCTCGTGTTCTTCCCACAGGCGCTTTTGCACCGGAACTTTCAGCACCGCATCAAGCGAACCTTCCTCGAATACCGGCGCGATCAACACCGGCTCGCCGCTGACCGTCAGCAGCAACGCCACCAACCGCTCGCTCGCACCCCACGGCACCCCGGCGAAATACCGCAGCGACGCACCAGCACTGACCAGCAACGCATCCACACCCAGCCCGTGCATCAAACGACGCGCGTGTTCCAGCCGTTGCAGATACTCATCGCCCGCAATCGGCGCCGCACGATCCGCCCACGGCACAAACCGCGCCCGCGCCTGTTCAAGAGTGAGGTGACCAATCTGTGTATTCATCGCTTCGCCTGCCGTGCCCTAAGGAAAAACCTCACGCCGCCGCCACTGCCCGCGCAGCACCACCTGCCATCCTCGCCGCCGATGCGTTGCATGGCTAGAGGAATTGCATGGTGAAGGCGGGAAAATATGCATGAAATCCCTTCCCCGGCTTGCCTGCCGGCCCCTTTGCACTGTGCGAGGATCGGCCCGGATGTCATCATCCTGAACCGCAAATGCGGGCGGATTAGTCGCCCCTGCAGAACTCCTATCACCCAGCCAATACCCATCGTGATGACCGAGTCGGTGCAATCAAGCGGCCTGTGCAGCCTGCCAGCCACCGGCGCAACAGGCGCAAAAACCCCAACGTGATCCGGCCATCGGCGATTGCGCGTAACAGCCAGCGCAGGTTGTATCCGGCTGCCGCCAGCACCGCATTGAGGGCATCGCCTTCAGCTGGGCGTGTCCGATTTTTTGTGTGTGAGGCGGTTTAGTTAGAACGTCTCTTTCAGCGAGCCAGCGTGAATCGGTCTTCGTAGAGTATCGCGAACTGGTTCATCGCCGCCTTCCACTCCCGGGTCGCCCGGCTCCACTCGGACGTGATGTTGCGCAGGGCCAGCCAGATCAGCTTGGTGGCCGCTTCGTCGCTGGGGAAGTGGCCGCGGGTCTTGATGATCTTGCGCAGGCGCGCATGCACGCTTTCGATCGCGTTGGTCGTGTAGATCACCCGGCGCACGTCCGGCGGGACGCGAAGAACGGCACCACGCGCGCCCAAGCCCGGCGCCAGGCGGCGACCACCGTCGGGAAGCGCTCGCCCCAGAGGCCGACCTCGAACGCGTCCAGCTCGGCCTCTGCGGCCTCGGCCGTCGGGGCCGTGTAGATCGGCTTGATCGCTGCGGCCAGCGCCTTGCGGTCCTTCCAGCTCGCATAGTCCAGGCTGTTGCGGATCAGGTGTACGATGCAGGTCTGTAGCGTGGTCGCCGGGAACACCGCCTCCAGCGCCTCCGGGAAGCCCTTCAGCCCGTCGGCCACGCCGATCAGAATGTCGTTGACGCCGCGCGTCTTGAGGTCGTTGAACACCTTCATCCAGAACTTCGCACCCTCGGTGTTCTCGATCCAGAGTCCGAGGATGTCGCGGGTGCCGTCGGCCAGCACGCCCAGCGCGAGGTACACGGCCTTGTTGCGCACCACGCCGTCCTCGCGGATCTTTACCCGCAGGGCGTCGAAGAACACCACCGGGTACATTGCCTCCAGCGGCCGCGACTGCCAGACGGTGACCTCGGCCATCACCTCGTCGGTGACCTTGCTGATGAACTCCGGCGAGACCTCAACGCTGTACATCTGGGCCAGGTGGCCCTGGATCTCCCGCACCGTCATCCCGCGGGCATACATCGAGACGATCCGCTCGTCGAACCCGGCGAAGCGACGCTCGTGCTTGGGGATCAACTGCGGCTCGAACGAACCCGCCCGGTCGCGTGGCACGTCGATACGCAGCGGCCCCTCGTCGGTCAGAACCGTCTTGCCGCTACGGCCATTGCGGTGGTTGCCCCGGCCGCCCTCGGCGTCGGCCAGGTGCAGGCCCAGCTCGGCGCCCAGAGCCCGCTCGATCACGGCCTTCTTGAGCTGCTGGAACACCGCCTCCACCCCGGCCGCGTCGATCGGGCCCGGGATCAGCTTCTCGAGAAATTCCTTCGGCAGATCAATGGCCGGCGTCACAACCGGCGTCTTCTTCTTGCGTGGCATACATGCTCCTTGGCAGCATCATGGTATGCCTCTCACACAAAATTTCTGACACCCTCCTATACACCTGCCGCTGGCACCGTGTGCAACTACTCGCCCGGCGGTAACTACATGGGCCAGTCGCCTTTCACCATTGGAGAGGCGTGTTCGGCCTGTCCGACGTCCCACCCATTTTGCAATGACGGCCTCTGTTCGTCGGTACCGTCTGATGACCCGATATTCTTGAATGGTTTCGAGCTGTTGCCCTGACATCAGGGCACATGCCCGTATCGTGCAATGATTTTTTCCGATAGCAACGGAAGGAGTGCGACATGGGCTTTTCAACAAAGAAGCAGATCGCTGGCCTGGTGTTTTGGCTGGCTGTGACGTGTGTAGCGGCGGCGATTGGCAGCATGGCGTCGATTCAGGCGGGCAGTTTCTACATCGGATTGGAGCAGCCCTCATGGGCACCGCCGGGCAGTGTGTTCGGCCCGGTATGGACGGTGCTGTATCTGCTGATGGGGATCGCGGCGTGGCTGGTGTGGCGTGAACGCGGCTTCGCCGGAGCACACACGGCATTGGTGCTGTACATGGTGCAGTTGGTGCTCAATGCGCTGTGGAGCTGGCTGTTCTTCGCATGGAAGATGGGTGGCCCGGCGTTTGCCGACATCATCGTACTCTGGGCGCTGATCGTGGCCATAGTGATCGCGTTCTGGCGGATCAAGCCGTTGGCCGGCGCCTTGTTGCTGCCGTATCTGGCATGGGTGAGTTTTGCCTCGGTGCTCAATTACACGGTCCGGCAACTCAACCCGCAGGTGCTCGGCTGAGACGAAATACCGCTCCCAGCGCCGCCGTTGCGGCCACGCTGCGGGCATTGGCGGCTCCGGCGGGTGTGATGAATGACGCGCGTGGAGCACGGCCCGTGTGAGGTGAGCGGGCCGCGCCGCGCCACCCTTGCAGCCCCGGCAAGGTGACGGAT
>JAEXRB010000231.1 GCA_023438325.1 Pseudomonadota bacterium
ACCGACGACCCGTTCGAGGCGCTGGAACGGCAGGAAGCACTGCAATCGCGCTACACCGGCGGCACCGTGCTGCACCTTTACATGGGCGAGCGGATTTCCAGCGGTGAAGCCTGTCGCGATCTTGTGCGGCGTGCGCTGACGCGCTTCCGTTTGCCATACATCACCATCACGCCGACGTTTTCGATCTGTCCCACGCACGGATACCTCGCCGGCGAGCATGAGTTCTGCCCGCGCTGCGACGAAGAAGCGCTGGCACGCAGGCACAAGGCCGTGGCTTGACCGGCGGCCAGGGCAGCGACGTTCCACCGACGGCCATCGCGCCGAATCCACGCAGTCGAAAAGGGAGAAAAAGATGAACACCAGCACGATCCTTCAACCCGTCTTGCGCGATGACGAGCGCCAACGCTGCGAAGTCTGGACGCGCGTGATGGGTTATCACCGCCCGGTATCCAGCTTCAACATCGGCAAGCAGGGCGAGCACGCCGAGCGCCGTTTCTTCCAGGAAGCCCCGGCGCGTTCGGTGGTGGCTGCAGCTGCATGATCCGCATCGGCGGCATGACGCCACTGACCAGTATCGACTTTCCCGGTCAACTGGCTGCGGTGCTGTACCTGCAAGGTTGCCCGTGGCGTTGTGGTTATTGCCACAACCCCGGGCTGATTCCGGCGCGCGGGGAGAGCCATGTCGAGTGGCGTCAGGTCGTGGCCTTCCTGCATCGTCGTCGCGGCCTGCTTGATGGCGTGGTGTTTTCCGGGGGCGAGCCGACCTCGCAGACCGGTTTGCCTGATGCCATCGCGCAGGTAGCTGGCTTGGATTACCGCATCGGCCTGCATACCGGCGGCATGTATCCGCTGCGGCTGCGTCGCGTTTTGCCGGCGTTGGCGTGGGTGGGTTTGGATATCAAGGCAATGCCTTCACATTACGATGCCATCACCACCCGGCGGGGCAGCGCACGGCCGGTACTGGAATCGCTCGACGCCGTTCTCGCCAGCGGCGTGGCTTACGAATGTCGCACCACGTGGCGGCCGGAAATTTTCCCCGAGGAGGATTTGCACCGCCTGGGCACAGAGTTGCGCACGCGCGGCGTCCGGCATTGGGCGGTGCAGGAGTGTCGGGTGCAGGGCAGGGGCGTGCAGCAGGGAGAGCGGCCTGATCTGGCGCGTCTTGGGAGGGGGTTCGAGCGGTTCGTTTATCGGCAGGGATGACGGTCGAAATGCCGTTCGTCGGCCGAAAAGTACCGTTCATGTGTTTTCGTGACGGCTTTGTGTGCTCTTGATCGCTTTTTCTTCATGTGAGAAGGGGCGAGTTTTACGTGAGACGGGTGGCAGGTCTGCGTAAACAGCGCCAAGGATGGACCGCCGGAGCGGTTCAGCAGGCAGACCAGTCAGGGGCACACGATCGTGACCACACAGCCTTCGCGGAGCATTCCGCGTACGACCTCGTTCATTCGGTACACCTTCGGTGCACTGCTCGCTTTGGCCACGCTGGCTCCCGCAGCCGTGCTGGCCGCGCCGGTACTCGACATCCAGTTCGCTTCCGTGCCTGACGCCGATTACGTCCCCGGTGACGAAAGGGCTGTACAGGTGGTGCTGTCCAATGGCACGGGAACCGGGGTGATCGCCGCGCTTGATGTGGCGGCAACGCTGGATTCGCTCCCGGCCGGCGTGTCGATCAAGAGCGGCAGCCGCACGTGCTCGCCAACGACAGGCTCGACCTGCGGCACGGCCGCCAATGGTGACGGCCTCTACAGCGGCGCCAGCATCGGGGTCGGCGGCAGCCTGACCATTGGCGCGATCCTGAAATTCGACCTTGACGCGACCGGTCCCAAGTCGATCACCGTCACCGGTTCGGCCACCGATGCGGTCGATGTCACCGCCAATCACACATTTACCCGCAGGCCTGTCACTGATCTGGCAGTGAGCGTGACGCCGGTGACCATCACCTCGCCCGCAGGCAACTGCCCTGGCGACAGTGGCACGTACACGCCTGGATGCGCGGCACGCTACACCGTGGTCGTGGATAACAACGGCCCGGACGCGGCCTCGGGCGCGCAGCTGTCGATGTCCCGTACAGAAGCGGCAACAGCAGGGATTTCATGGACCTGCGAGGCCAACGGCAGCGCCGTATGTCCGGCCCCCAATGGCAGCGGGGCGCTGAACAACAACCAGATCGCCACTTTCCCAGCCGGTGGCAAGCTCACTTACACCGTGACGGTGACGCATGCGGTTGCCGATACCTATGCCAGTGCGGGCATCAGCGCGGAAATTGTTTTGCCTGCTACGCCGGCGAATCTTCTGGATCGCGTTCCCGGCAACAACGAGGCCAGCAGCACGCCGCGCAGCCGCAATGCTTCTGCCAACCTGTCAGCGACAGTGACGGCGACGACGATCGCCTCGCCGGCCACCGGTTGCCCGGCTGGCATCACAACCTATACGCCAGGCTGTGCGGCAGGCTACCAGGTGGAAATCGCCAACACCGGGCCAGATGCGTCTGCCGGCGTTGTGCTGACTGCTTTGGCGCGCACCGAAAAACTCGATGCGACGATTGCATGGACTTGTGAAGGCACAGGCGGTGTGACCTGCCCGAATGCAAGCGGTGTCAGCCCATTGTCAGACGCTCCGATCGGGGCCTTTCCTGCAGGTGCCAAGCTCACCTACACCGTGAAGGTGCCGCACGCCTCGTCCGAGCTGTATGAAAGCGTTGGCATCAAGGC
>JAEXRB010000247.1 GCA_023438325.1 Pseudomonadota bacterium
GTGCGGTGGAAGCCGGGCGTGAATCCTATCTTTCCGAACTGCGCGAACTGGCGGCGCGGCGCGGCGTGGCCGATGCCGTTGCATTTGCCCCTTCGCGACGCGATGTGCGCGAGGTGATGGCCGAGAGTTTCGCGGTGCTGCAACTTTCCACCAAGCCCGAAGCCTTCGGCCGCACCGTGGCCGAGGCCTTGTCGCTGGGCAAGCCCGTGCTGGGGTGGGATCGCGGTGGGGTCGGTGAATTGCTGGCGCGTGGTTTTCCCGAAGGCGCCATCGTTCCCGGTGACATGCAGGCGCTGACCGCACGTGCCGCGCAGTGGCTGGCACAGCCGCCATCGCCGCCGCGATTTGATCCGTTTCCGCTGCGCGCCATGCAGCAGGCCACGCTGGCCGTATACCGCGAGGTAGCCGATGCGCGTTGATTGGCACGCCACGCCGCTGGCGCACTGGCTGTTGCTTGCCGCTCTGGTGTTGTTGCCCTTCGGTGCGGCGCCCGAGCTTCCCGTGCTGATCGGCGCGGTGGCTGGCATCGCCGCCTTGTTGCGTGGCCGGATCGACTGGCATGCGCCGACGGTGCGCTGCGCACTCGTGTTCGGGCTGGCGTATTGGCTGCCGCAGCTTTTCTCCGCGTTGGATAGCGTGGTGCCGGAAAAAACCTGGCGTGAAGTGGCGCTGGATCTGCGTTTCGTGCCTTTTCTGCTGTATGTCGCCAACGCACGCTGCGATGCCCGCGCGGCGCATGTCCTTGTCGGCGGCATCGCAATGGTGTCATTGCTGTGGTGTGCCGATGCGCTGATCCAGGCCGCCACCGGATTCAGCGTGGGTGGTGCGGCAACCAGCGACCGGCTCAGCGGCATTTTCGGTGCCGACAACCTCAAACTCGGCGGTGTGCTGGCCGTGCTGGTGCCGTTCGTGCTCAGTGCCGCATGGCGGCGCGGCGGCGCATGGGCATTGGCGCTGGCGACAGGAGTGTTGCTGGTGGTGATCCTGCTGGCGGGCGCGCGTGCGGCATGGTTCGGGTTTGCGCTTGGCGCGGCGTTGGTGTTCTGGCAAATACTGGGGCGGCGACGAGCACTGCTGGCGCTGCTCGCGTTGAGCATGGGTACGATCATCGCCGGCATCGCCGGCTACGCCAGTTCGGAACGCTTTTCCCAGCGCGTGGATCGCACCGCCGCTGCACTGGCCGGCGATCGCGATGCGATCGACCACGCCCTCTCCGGCCGCCTCCCGATCTGGGACATTGCCTGGCAGATGGGGCAAACCCATCCGATCAACGGCGTGGGTGTGCGCGGCTTTCGCTACGCCTATCCGGATTACGCCGCGCCGGATGATCCTTTCCTGCATGCCGAAGGTGAGCGAGGTGCATTCCATGCGCACCAGATCGTGCTGGAGCTTTGGAGCGAAACCGGCCTGCTCGGATTGATCTGCTGGCTTGCAGCCACGGGGTTCGGCGTCGCCGCATGGCGTGCCATGCCGATGGCCTCGCGCACCATTGCGCAGCCAGCCAGCATTGCCTTGGTGGTGGCGTTGTTTCCGCTCAACACCCATTACGCGGTGTATTCGGCGTTCTGGGGGCTTTTGATGATGTGGTTGTTGGCTGTGTGGCTGGCACTGTGTGCATCCAGTGCCACTTCGCCGCCTTCGTCGAAAGCGCCTGCGACGTGAGTGACACAGCAGGTTCTTCGGCCCGATGCAGCCGCGTTTCTCGGCAGCAGCGAGGCCGCGCAGAAGCGGTTGCTGTATTACGGCTACGTCTGATTTTCTGCTGCGAGCCAGGCTGATCTCGAAGATGCCCGGGGCGCGCCATCAATCGTAGATCGGCGGCGCACCTTCGGGGCGGCGCTTGAAGCGCTTGTGCAGCCACAGGTATTGCTCGGGCGCGGCGCGTGCCATGGCTTCGATTGCGGCCATCACGCGGGTGGTGTCGGCGGTGGCGTCGCTGCTCGGGAAATCCTCGAACGCCGGCTTCACTTCCAGGGTGTAGCTGCCATCTGGTTCGCGCCGGTGGAAGAAGGCGAACACGGCGGCGCCGGACATGCGCGCGAGCTGGTGGGTGGAGGTGAGGCTGCGCGCCGGCTCGCCGAAGAAGGGAACGAACACGTTGTCGCCGCGCAGGGTGTCCTGATCCGGTGCGAACCACAGCGCGCCGCCTTGTTTCAGGTGGCGCAGTGCCGGGCGCAGCTCATCGCGGCCGAACATGGCGCAGGCGTAGCGCAGGCGGCCACGCTTGACCGCCCATTCCATGGCATCGGTATCGTGCGGGCGATACATGCCGGCCAGCGGGATTTTCTCGCACAGCAGGCGGCCACAGATTTCCAGCGTCATGAAATGGCCGGAAATCAGGATCGCGCCGCGCCCTTGGGCCAGCGCCTGCTGCAAATGTTCCACGCCGATGTAGCGCGTGGTGTCGCGCAATGGCGCGATGGAGCCCCACCAGGCACGGGCGAACTCGAACACGCCGATGCCCAGCGCGGCGAAGTTTTCACGCAGCAGGGCTTCACGCCAGCTCGTATCGTGGTTCGGGAAACAAACGGCCAGGTTGGCCCGCACCACGGCGCGGCGTGAGGGCAGGGCGAGGCGCAACAGCGTGCCGAGCATCCGGCCCAATGCGCGCTGCCACGGCCATGGCAACCGTGCCATCAGCCACATCGCGCCGATGCCCAGCCACACCGGCCAGTGTCGCGGTCCGCGTGGTGGCGGTGGCAATGGCAAGGTGGCCGGCAAGGGGCGAAATGGGTCGGTCAAGTGGTTCTCGATGGTGGCGCGCTGCTCGTGCGGCGCGCAAGCCAGTTATTCTTCCACCGATGCCTCATTCCTCCCAAACCTCGAAGATCGGCGGTGCGCTCCGGCGGTATGTCTACACGCTGGTGTTGTACCTGCTGACGCCCGTGATCATTTATCGGCTCGCGTTCCGCGGCTTGCGTGCGCGTGGCTATTTTTCGCGCTGGTTCGAGCGTTTCGGCTTTTTCCCCGATCCGGGAATCACCAATTCCATCTGGGTGCATGCGGTTTCGGTGGGTGAGGTCAATGCCGCCGCGCCGCTGATCGATGCCTTGCGCCGCCGCTATGTCGAGCACAGTTTCGTCATCACCACGGTGACGCCGACAGGTTCGGATCGGGTGCGGCAGCTCTGGGGCGACAGCGTATTCCATGTCTACCTGCCCTATGACCTGCCTGATGCGATCCGCCGCTTCCTGCGCCGCATCCGTCCGAACATCGCGGTGATCATGGAAACGGAAATCTGGCCGAACCTGTATCGCCAATGCGACAAGTTCGGCGTACCGGTGCTGATCGCCAATGCGCGCTTGTCGCGCAAGTCGCTGGATGGCTACGGCCCGGTGCGGCCGTTGGTGCGCGCGGCCATTCGCAGCGCCACGTTCATCGCCGCCCAATCGCAGCGCGATGCCGACCGCTTTCTGGAACTGGGCGCGCGACCGGAGCGGGTGCGCGTGGTCGGCAACCTCAAATACGACATGCATGTGTCCGAAACGCTGAAACCGCAGGCCGCGCAATGGCGCGAGCAATGGGGCCCGCAGCGTCCGGTGTGGATCGCGGCGAGCACGCATGAAGGCGAAGAGTTGGCGGTGATCGAAGCCCATTCGCACCTGCTGCGGCGTTTTCCCGATGCGTTGTTGCTGGTGGCGCCGCGCCATCCTGAGCGTTTCCGGCCGATGGTGCAGCTTTGTCGCAGCTACGGTTTTCTCACCGCATGTCGTAGCGAGGACGTGCTGGCAGGGCCGAAAACCCAGTGTTTCGTGCTCGATACGCTGGGCGAGCTGGTGCCGTTCTGCGCTGCGGCCGATGTGGCGTTCGTGGCAGGCAGTCTGGATCCCATCGGTGGCCACAACGTGCTGGAACCGGCAGCGTTGGGCGTTCCGGTGGTGGTGGGGCCCAATACCTTCAATTTCGCCGATGTCACCGAGCTTCTGATCGAACAGGGTGCCTGCGTGCGGATCGACGACGCCAATGCCCTGGCCGCGACGCTGCAACGTCTGCTCGGGCAGCCGGAGCTGCGTCAGCGCATGGGCGAGGCGGCGATGGCGGTGGTGGAATCGGAGCGTGGCGCGGTGAAGCGCACGCTGGAGATCGTGCAGCGCACGATGGCGGGCAAGACGCCGGTAACGCTGCACTGAGCGGAGAAACGGCGCTGTTTCGATGCCATGCCGCGATGAGCGTGGGCAACAAAAAAGCCGCCTGCAGGCGCAGGCGGCTCGTTTTTCCAGAAACTTCCGCGCTGTGGAATCAGCCGTTCGCGCCGGCGTTTTCATCCAGTGCCGCCTCGGCATCGCGCACCAAGTGACGGTTGACCTCAGTGACGTCGTCGATCGCCACCACGCCTGCGGCCTGCTTCAGGCGCAGGCTGTTGACCAGGAAGTTGTGGCGGGCGCTGGAATAGGCGCTCTGGGCCTGGAACAGCACCTGTTGGGAAAGCAGCACGTCCACGATGGTGCGGGTGCCCACTTCGAAACCTGCCTCGGTGGCCTCAAGGGCGCTGCGCGCCGATACCACCGCCTGCTTACGCGCTTCGATCTCGCTGATGCCAGCGTCCAGTGCGCGGTAGGCGTTGCGGGTCTGGCGCAGGATGGCGCGCTGGTTCTGGTCGTATTGCAGGGCACGCTCGTCGCGTGCATTGATCGCCAGCTTCACGGCGGCCTGGGTGGCGAAGCCGGAGAAGATCGGCACCGACAGGTTCACGCCCAGGCTCCAGTTGTCGCCTTCGTTGTTGCTCGGGATGACGCCGGCATCGGCCTGCGACGAACCCCAGCCGAAGTTGCGGCCCTTGCTGGCGTTGAGCGAGAGCGTCGGCAGATGTCCGGCGCGGGCGGAGCTGACATCCAATTCATCGGCCTGCGCCGAAAGGGCCTGCGCCAGCAGCGTCGGATTGTTTTCCATCGCCAGCGCTACCCAGGCATCCACGCCGGCGGGCGAGGGGCGGGCGGGGGCGAAGTCGTCATCCAGCCCGCGCAGGTTTTCCAACGGCGTACCGATGATCTGCGCCAGCGCTTCGCGCGCGTCTTCCAGTTGCACATCGGCGGCGATGGTGCCGGCACGCGCACCGTCGTAGCGGGCGCGGGCCTCATGCACGTCGGTGATGGCGGTCAGGCCCACTTCGAAGCGCTGTTCGGCTTGATCGAGCTGGCGCTTGACGGCGCGCTCCTCGGCCCGTGCGAACACCAGTGCGTCGATTGCGGTGAGGGTGTTGAAGTAGGCCTCGGCCACGCGCACGATCAGGTTGTCGTTCTCCGCGTCGTAGTTGGCCTCGCCCACTTCGGTGCGCTTCTTGGCGGCGCGCAGCTGGGTGTAGTTGCTGTGGTTGTAGAGGCTCTGGTTCAGTTGCAGGCCGTAGCTGCGACCGCTGGAATGGGAGCTGCTGTCGCTGCTGGAAACGATCGGCGGGTCGATCGAGAGCACGCGCGAACCGGAGCTTTCCGAGCCGGAACGCGAATACCCGGCCGAGCCGGAGAGGTTCGGCAGCAACGCGGCGCGCGATTGGGTGACGCGCAGTTGCGTGGCCTGACGCGTGGTTTCGGCGATGGCCAGTTGCGGATCGCTGTCGCGCGCCAGGGTGTAGGCCTGCATCAGGTCGGCAGCGTTGGCGCCAGCGCTGGCACCGGCCAGCAGCAGGGCGGCACTCAGGAGAGAGATTCGAGGCAACGGCATGGAAGATTCCTGGGAAGGGTTGTCGGAGTCAGAGCGCGAAACGAGCCACGGGTTCAGCGCCGATCAGGTAAGGCAGGTCGGTTTCGAACAGACCTTCCTCGCCCACCCGGCCTTGTGCGTCGGCCCGGAACAGGACGGCCTGCTGCACCGGTGAGTGACCGCGCACGGCGAACAGGCGTCCACCGGGCTTGAGCCAATCGAGGAAATCCACCGGCAAGGCGGCCATCGCGCCGGTGATGGCCACCGCATCGAATTTGCGTTGCGGCTGGAAATCCAGGGCATCGGCCAATTCAACGCGGATGTTGGTCAAACCCGTCGCACGGAAGCGCGCCTGCGCGCGTTCGACGAAATCGGCGTGGATGTCGATGCTCACCACATCACGCGCCAACTGCGCCAGACAGGCGGAGAGGAAGCCCGTGCCGGTGCCGATTTCGAGCACTTCGTCTTCGGGGCGAAGATCCAGCGCCTGCAACAGCCGGCCTTCCACCACCGGCTTCATCATGCTCTGGCCGTGTTCCAGTGGCAGCGCCATATCGGTGAACGCCATGCGGCGGTAGCGCGCCGGCACGAAATCCTCGCGCCGTACCGAACCCAGCACATCGAGCACGCGCGGATCCAGCACATCCCAGGGGCGAACCTGCTGGTTCACCATGAACGAGCGGGCCTGTTCGAAATCGAGCGACATGAGAAAACCTGTATGTACGGACAGAAGGAGAACCGCTGATTTTAGCAGCCTAGGCCGGATGCGGGCCGTGGCGCAGTGCCGGAAGTCAAGGGTTCGAGTTGCTGTTCATCAGATGCGCCCCGGGGCGACATGCGTCAGGATCGCGCGTTTCCCCATTCTTTTGCGCATGAAACTGGCCCTTTTCGACTTCGACGGCACCTTGACCACGCAGGACACCTTCGCGCCGTTCTTGCGCCACGCGGTGCCGCCGATGCGGCGGGTGCTGGGAGGTGCAGTGCTGTCGCCGCTGCTGCCGCTGTATCGGCGTGGCTGGCTGACTTCTGCGGTCATGCGCCGCGCGGCAGCGCGGGTGGCCTTGTCCGGGTTGGATGAAAGCCGGATGCGTGAAGCCGGCGGCCGTTATGCACGGGAGGCCGTGCCGCGCATGCTGCGCCCGGAGGCGATGGCGGCATTGCGTGCGCATCGGGATGCAGGCGATCGCGTGATCGTGGTGTCCGCGGCATTCGAACTGTATGTGGCACCGTGGTGCGCGAGCGAAGGCGTGGAATGTCTGGCTTCACGGTTGGAGGTGCGCGAAGGCCGATTCACCGGGCGTTACCTGGGCGCGCAATGCGCCGGAGCGGAAAAAGTGAAGCGGGTGCGGGCGTTTTGCGATGTGTCGGGGTTTTCCACGATCCACGCCTGGGGCGATACGCCCGAGGATGATGCCTTGCTGGCGTTGGCCGCGCGGCGCTTCTATCGCGGCGAGGATGTTTCGGCGCATGTTTGGCCGCCTGCACGGCGCTGAGGCCTCATGTTGCGTTGCAGCACGAAAGACTAGAATTGCGGCTCCGTCCACGCGTCATGCCGATGTCTCCCGTTTCCGATCCTCGTTTGCGCCGCGTCGGTTTTCTGCTTGGTGCCGCCGGTGCGGTGTTGTTTTCCGCCAAGGCCATCCTGGCCAAGCTGCATTTCATGCAGGGGCTGGACGCGCTCGACGTGCTGGCGCTGCGAATGCTCTTCTCTTTTCCGCTGTTCGCCCTGCTCGCAGTGCGGCAGACGATGCTGGCATACCGCCGTCGGCAGCCTGTGCCGTGCGGGCGGGACTGGTCGCTGATCGTGCTGGTGGGCCTGCTCGGCTACTACCTGGCGAGTTTTCTGGATTTCTGGGGGCTGGAATACGTGCCGGTTTCGCTGGAACGGCTGATCCTGTTCCTCAATCCAACCATCGTGCTGCTGCTCGGGCTGTGTTTCTTCGGCAAGCGCGTCAGCGCGCGGCAGTGGCTGGCGATGGGCGTGTGCTACCTCGGCGTGGTGCTGGTGTTCGGCGAAAACCTGCGCGTGCAGGGCGATCACATCGTGTTCGGCAGCTTGCTGATATTCGGCTCGGCGGTCAGTTACGCGCTCTATCTGGCGCTTTCCGGCGAACTGGTACGACGCATCGGTTCATTGCGACTGGTGGCGTATGCGATGTGCGTTTCCACCGCCGCCATGCTCGTGCATTACTTCGCGCTGCGCGATGGCGCGCATCTGCTGTCCTTTTCCTGGCAGGTGTATGCGCTGGCGCTGGTCAACGCACTGTTCTGCACCTTTTTGCCGGTGACGTTCACGATGCGCGCGGTGGAAACCATCGGCGCAGGCCCGGCCGCGCAGCTTTCCGTGCTCGGCCCGGTCTCGCTGCTGTTCCTCGGCGGGCTGGTGCTGGGCGAGCCGGTGACGTGGTTGCAGGTATTGGGCACGGCGGTGGTGCTGTCCGGCGTGGTGGTGCTGACGCGACCAGCGGCCAATTCGCTGCCGATGCCCAAGTAGGCATGCCCAAGTAAACTGGGCGACACCATGAAATTTCTCTCCTTTTTTTCCATCGTGCTGATGGCGTTCTCGCTGCCCTCGCATGCCATGCCGCCGCTCGACGATGACGCGATGATCGAACGCCTCGCCGCCTGCGCCGCCTGCCACGGTGCGCGCGGCGAGGGCGCGCCGGGGGCCGAGTATTACCCGCACCTTGCCGGCAAGCCGGCGGGCTATCTGTTCGCGCAGATGCAGGGTTTCCGCGATGGGCGTCGGCATTACCCGCAAATGGTTTACCTGATGCAGAACTGGGACGATGCGTGGCTGGCGCGCATCGCCGCGTTCCATGCGGCTCAGCCGATGGCACAGCTGCATCACATCGCGCCGCCGCCGCTCGATCCGCCCCGGCAGGCACGCGCCGAGCAGTTGGTGCGTCAAGGCGATGCCAGTCTCGATCTGCCCGCTTGCGCCAGTTGCCACGGCCCGCAGTTGCAGGGGCGCGAACCCGGCGTGCCGGCGCTGACCGGGTTGCCGCTGGATTACCTGATCGCCCAGCTCGGCGGCTGGCTGACCGGCGCGCGCCATTCCATCGCGCCCGATTGCATGGCGCAGGTGGTCAAGGCCTTGTCGCCCGGCGATATCCGCAACGTGTCCACGTATCTGGCGGGGTTGCCAGCGGATGCGGAGGCGCGGCCCTTGCCCGCGAGTGACGAGCCGCTGCCGCTGGCCTGTGGCGGTGCAACGCATTTTGACCCTGCCTCCGGGGTGTCGCCATGAGCGCACGCCGAGGCTTTCCGCGTGGCTGGTGGCTGCTGGCCATCGCGTTCCCGTTCGTGGCGCTGTTGCTTGCCATCGGTGGCGTGTTGATCGCAGGGCAGGGCGGTTTCGCGGCGCTGCGTGTTCCTGTCGGCGAAGATGTGCCGGTTTCGTCCGATGCCGCCACGCTGGCGCGCGGTCAATATCTCGCGCGGCTGGGCAACTGCACCACCTGCCACAGTGTTCGCGGTGGTGCACCGCTGGCGGGCGGGCGGCCTTTCGTCACGCCGTGGGGCACGCTGTATTCGAGCAACCTCACGCCGGATCCGGACACGGGCATCGGCGATTGGTCGCTGGCCGAGTTCCGTCACGCGATGAAGCATGGCGTGAGCCGGCGTGGCGCCTTGTACCCGGCCTTTCCGTTCCAGAACTTCCAGCATCTGGAAACCGGGGATGTCGACGCGATCTTCGCGTGGCTGCGCAGCCAGCCAGCCGCGGCTGCGCCGGTGCCTGCCAATCGGCTGGAAGGCATCGCGGGTTGGCGTGCAGCGATGGTCGGCTGGCGCATGGTGTTCCATCGGCCCCATCCGCTGGCAGAAGTTCCGGCGCGCGATGCGGACTGGCAGCGTGGGCGCTATCTCGTCGAAGGTCTGGGCCATTGCGCGATGTGTCATGGCCAGCGTGGCGCCTGGGGTTCGATGGTGCCGATGCTGCGCCACGCCGGCGGCGATATTCCCGGTCAGGGCTGGCACGCGCCGGCGCTGGATCGTGACGCACTGGCGCGCTGGCGCGTGCCTGATCTGGCCGAGTACCTGCGCAGCGGCGTCGCCCCGCAGGCCAGTGCTTATGGCCCGATGGCCGAAGTGATCCAGTCCAGCCTCCAGTACCTCAGTGCCGACGATGCACGCGCCATCGCCACCTATCTGCTTGAGCTTCCGCCTGCGCCGAAAATCGCGCGGCGTCCGGTGTATCCGGTCGAGCGCGCGCGCAACCTCGTCGGTATCACCAGCGCCACCCTTTACAACACCCATTGCGGCGATTGCCATGGCGCCGATGGGCGTGGGCGCGAGCGAGTCTATCCGCCGCTGGCCGGCAATCCGCAGGTACTGGCGTCCGATCCGGTCAACTTGATCCGCGTGACCTTGTTCGGTGCCGCCGCGCCTACCACCGCCGGCAATCCCGCGCCCCATTCGATGCCGCCGTTTACCGGGCGACTCACGGATGCCGACCTCATCGCCATCCTCAACCACGTCCGCGGAAGCTGGGGCAACGATGCCACCGCGATCGGCACCACGCAGTTGCAGGCCGTGCGCGCATTGCCGCTGGAGTGAAGCGTGGCAAAAAAACCGCCCGCCGAGCCTTGTCCTTGCGAACCCTCGCATGCTTATGCCCGATGCTGCGGCCGCCTGCATGCCGGCGAGCCGGCAGCGGACGCCGAGGCGTTGATGCGATCGCGCTACAGCGCCTACACACGTGGCCTGCACGACTATCTGCTCGCCACCTGGCACCCGGAAACGCGTCCGCAAGAGCGGGAGTTGGATGACACGTCCGGGCCGCGCCTGCGCTGGCTCGGGCTGGATGTGCTTGACCATCATCGAGACGACGACGATCACGCCCGCGTGCAGTTCGTCGCCCGCTTCCGCATCGGCGGACAACCGGCCCAGCGCCTGCGTGAACTCAGCCGCTTCGTGCGCGAAGACGGGCGCTGGTTCTATGTCGACGGCCAGGTGGAGTGAGCGCACCGAACGCGTTGCTGCGAAAGCGCGACACCGCCAGAAGCGGGCTTTTTGCCTCAGCCGCTTGCGTGCGCACCATCGAGGAAAGTCACCGCACCGGTCTGCACCGAATACTCGGCCCCGACGATGCGCAAGCCATCATCGCGGATCAGTTTTTCGAGCACCACCGAGCCGTGCCGCAGGTGGCTCACTGAAACGCCGATGTTGGCGCGCATGCCATGCAGCGCCAGCGCCTGCGGGTCGTTGCGCAGTTCGGTATGAAGCAGCCCTTCGATCGACGGGCGTACCCGGTCCACGATCGATTGCAGGTTGCGCGACTGGTTTTCCACCGGCTTGAGCAACTGTTCGATGGTGGCGCTGATGGCGCCGCAGTGGGTGTGGCCCAGCACCACCACCAGCCGCACGCCGAAGCGTTCGGCGGCGAACTCCACGCTGCCGATCTGCGAGGGCGCCACGATGTTGCCGGCGACGCGGATCACGAACAGATCGCCCAGCCCCTGATCAAATACCAGCTCGGCCGGCACGCGCGCATCCGAGCAGCCCAGGATGATGGCAAAGGGATTTTGGTCGCAGAGTGTCGGGCGGCGCGATACCACCGCATCCTGCTGCGCCAGGCTTTCCACGAAGCGGCGGTTGCCTTCGCGCAGGCGGGCAAGGGCCTGATCGGCGGGAATCATCGGCAATCTCCTGTGTGGTGCGGGATGGTGTTTCCGGGTGCCCGCGCGTTGTCTGCGGACGAGAAAGTCTGGAGGCGGCCGTGCCTCCGATGCGCACACCATGCCGGACAGAAGGCCAATGCGAGCCCCCACATTCTATCCCCGCAGTCATCGTGGCCCAACCAATGGCAGTGGCCGGGGCCTCCCCCTGCGGCATACTTGCCCGATTGCATGCGATCCGGGGTTCATCGATGAAATCATCCGTTCTGGCCGCGTTGTGCGGCCTTGCCTTCAGTGCTTCCGCGTTGGCCGATGGCGAAGCGCGCATCCTGCGCTTCCCCGACATCCAGGCCGGCCGCATCGCCTTCGTGCATGCCGGAGACATTTACATCGTCGCGGCCAACGGCGGCACTGCGTTCCGGCTCACCTCGCATGAGGGCGACGAGCTGTATCCCAAGTTCTCGCCCGATGGCAGCCAGATTGCCTTTTCGGCCGAATACAACGGCACGCGGCAGGTCTACGTGATGCCATCGGCCGGCGGCGCGCCGCGCCAACTCACCTGGTACACCGACGTCGGCCCGATGCCACCGCGCGGCGGCACCGACAACCGTGTGCTGGACTGGACGCCAGACGGCAAGCACATCGTGGTGCGGATGAATCGCCTGCCTTACGACGAACGTGGCGGAAGGCCCTATCTGGTACCGGTCGAGGGCGGCCTAGAAGCCCCGCTTGCGGTGCCGGAAACCGGTGGCGGCATGCTCAGCCCGGATGGAAGCAAGTTCGTTTACACCCCGATCGATCGCGACTTCCGCAGTTGGAAGCGCTATCGCGGCGGTCGCTCGCAGGACGTGTGGATCTATGACCTCGCCGCCAATAGCTCGCTGCAACTGACGGCCGACCGCGCCACCGACCAGCAGCCGATGTGGGTGGGCGACACGGTGTATTTCGCCTCCGACCGCAGTGACACCAAACTCAATCTCTACGCCATTCCGCCTGCTGGCGGCACGCCCGAAAAAGTCACCGACTTCCGCGACTTCGACGTGATGTGGCCAAGCGCCGGCTCCGATGCCATCGTGTTCGAGAAAGGGGGCGCGATCTGGCGATTCGACCCGACCACCCGGCAGGCTGCGGAAGTACCGATCCGCATAGCCAGCGACGCGCCGGAAACGCAGCCACATTTCGTCAAGGCCGGCGATTTCATCGAATCCCTCGACATTTCCCCGGGCGGCGAGCGCGCCGTGATCGGTGCGCGCGGCGACGTGTTCACCGTGCCGGCCAAGGAAGGCGAACCGCGCAACATCAGCCGCAGCCCCGGATCGCGCGAACACAGCGTGCGCTGGTCGCCGGATGGCAAGTGGGTTTCATACCTTTCCGATGCCAGCGGCGAGTACGAAATCCATGTACAGGCGCAGGACGGCAAGACGCCGCCGCGCCGCGTCACCAGCGATGGCGACATCTGGCGCTTCGCGCCGGTGTGGTCGCCCGATTCGCGCAAGCTGGCCTACGCCGACAAGCACCAGCGCCTGCGTGTGGTGGACGTGGCCAGCGGCAGCACATCGGATGTGGATGCAGGCAGCCACGATGACATCACCGAATACACGTTCGCGCCCGACAGCCGCTGGCTGGTCTACGTGAAGCGCCATGCCAACGGCAACGACGTGCTGTGGCTGTATGCACTCGATACCGGTGCCACGCGCCAGCTCACCTCGGCGGAAACCAGCGCGCAGAACCCGGTCTTCGATCCGCAGGGCCGCTACCTGTATTTCCTCTCCAACCGCGACTACAACCTGGCCTTCTCGGCCTACGAATTCAACTGGCTCTACCGCGATGCCACCCGCATCTATGCCGCCACCCTGGCGGCCGATGGGCCGGCGCTGCATCGTCCGCGCATCGATGAAGTGGGGCAGAGCGAGGAAGACAAGGATTCGGACAAGAAGGACGACGCCCGGGCGCCATCGCGCCTGACCATCGACGTGCCCGGCTTCGATCAGCGCACCGTCGCGCTGAATGCGCCGGCGGGCAATTACCAGCAGCTTTCGGCCAATGCCGATGGCGTATTCTTCATCGGCATGTCGCACTCCGGACGTGGTGCCAGCGGCACGAGCCTGCAGTTCCTCTCGCTCAAACCCGATGCCAAGCCGGAGAAAGTGGCTGATGCGAGTGCCTATGCACTTTCGGCCGATGGGAAAAAACTGCTGATCAGCCAGAACAAGCAGGTGGCCATCGTCGATGCCAAGCCGGATGCGGATTTCGCCAAGGGCAAGCTCGCGCTGGATCGCATGGAGCTGCGCATCGAGCCGGCACGTGAATGGCACCAGATGTACGTGGACGCGTGGCGCATCCTGCGTGACTGGTTCTACGACCCGGGCATGCATGGTCAAGATTGGCCCGCCATCCGCGCCCAGTACGAACCGCTGGTGGCCGGCGTGCGCAGCCGTGCCGATCTGGATTACGTGTTGCAGGAGCTGGTCGGCGAACTGAACTCCGGCCACGTCTACGTCGAATCCGGCGACCAGACCCGCGCAGCGCGCAAACCCGGCGGCCTGCTGGGCGCCGAGCTGGTTGCCGATCCCTCCGGTTACACGAAGATCGCCCGCATCTTCCCCGGCGAGAACTGGAACGCGCGCACCCGCTCGCCGCTGACCGAAGCCGGCGTCAAGGTGAAGGAAGGCGAATACCTCATCGCCATCGACGATGTTTCCACGCGCGAGGCGGACAACGTCTACCGCCTGCTGGAAAACAAGGGCGATCGCCTCGTCACCTTGCGCGTCAACAGCCTGCCGCAGGAATCGGGCGCGCGCGACATCGTGGTGCGCACCATCGAAAGCGAAACCGAACTACGTTACCTGGATTGGGTGCAGAGCCGTCGCCGCATGGTCGAACAGCTTTCCGGTGGCCGCATCGGCTACATCCACGTGCCCAATACCGCCGTGGAGGGCAGTCGCGAAATGTTCAAGGGCATGGTGGCCTACAACGACAAGGACGCGCTCATCATTGACGACCGCTACAACGGCGGCGGCTTCATTCCCGATCGCCTCGTCGAACTGCTCGCCCGCACCCCGCTCAACTACTGGAAACAGCGTGGTCTTGAGCCCAATGCGACGCCGTTCCTGCACCATCGCGGCCCCAAGGCCATGCTCATCAACGGCCTGTCCAGCTCCGGCGGCGATGCGTTGCCGTACTACTTCCGCAAACTCGGTTTGGGCAAGCTCATCGGCACCCGCACCTGGGGAGGCCTGATCGGCATTTCCGGCAACCCGCGCCTGGCCGACAACGGTGCGGTGCTGGCGGCGACCTTCAGCTTCATGGATACCGAAGGCCGCTGGGACGTGGAAGACGTAGGCGTGGTGCCGGATATCGAAGTCATCGACCGCCCCGAACTGATCGCTGCCGGACGTGATCCGAGCATCGAGCGCGCGGTGCAGGAACTTCTGGCCGAGCTGGAGCGCAACCCGCCGAAACCGGTTGTCGCGCCACCCGCACCGACGCAGTTCCCCAAGGTGCCGTACTGATCCGGGATTGATCCTGAAACGGAAAGAGGCGGCTCATGGCCGCCTCTTTCGTCATTCGATCCAGCCATCATGAAGTCGGCAGAATCGGAGTGGGTGAAATGCACTCCCACATCGGCTGCTTCATTTTTCAACGAATCAGCCGCTCGTTGACCAGATTGTCGACCACCGAAGGGTCGGCCAGCGTGGAAGTATCGCCGAGTTGATCCGGTGCGTTTTCGGCGATCTTGCGCAGGATGCGGCGCATGATTTTTCCCGAACGGGTTTTCGGCAGGCTCGGCGCCCATTGCAGGTGATCGGGCGTGGCGATGGGGCCGATTTCCTTGCGCACCCAGGCCACCAGCTCCTTGCGCAGATCATCGTTCGGCGCTTCGCCGGCATTGAGCGTGACGTAGGCGTAGATGCCCTGTCCCTTGATATCGTGCGCGCAGCCGACCACGGCGGCTTCGGCCACCTTCGGGTGTGACACCAGGGCGCTTTCCACTTCGGCGGTGCCGATGCGGTGGCCGGAGACATTGATCACGTCGTCCACGCGCCCGGTGATCCAGTAATAGCCATCGGCATCGCGGCGGCAGCCATCGCCGGTGAAATAAGTGCCCGGATAGGTCTTGAAATAGGTATCGATGAAACGCTGGTGATCGCCGTAGACGCTGCGCATCTGGCCTGGCCACGAATCGAGCAGCACGAGATTGCCTTCGGTGGGGCCTTCCAGCACGGTGCCGGTGGCATCGACGATGGCCGGTTGCACGCCGAAGAAAGGCTTGGTGGCCGAACCGGGTTTTTGCGCAATCGCACCGGGCAGAGGCGAGATCAGGATGCCGCCGGTTTCGGTTTGCCACCAGGTATCCACCACCGGGCAGCGCTCGTCGCCGACCACGCGCCAGTACCAGTCCCAGGCTTCGGGGTTGATCGGTTCGCCGACGCTGCCGAGCAGCCGCAGGCTCTTGCGCGAGGTCTTCTTCACCGGCGCCTCGCCTTCGCGCATCAGCGCACGGATGGCGGTAGGCGCGGTGTAGAACAGCGTGACCTGATGCTTGTCCACCACCTCCCAGAAACGGCTCACGTCCGGGTAATTGGGCACGCCCTCGAACATCACCGTGGTCGCGCCGTTGGCGAGCGGGCCGTAGACCAGATAGCTGTGGCCGGTGACCCAGCCGACATCGGCAGTGCACCAGTAGACATCGCTTTCCTTCAGATCGAACACCAGTTCGTGGGTGTAGCTGGCATAGACCAGATAGCCGCCGGTGGTGTGCAGCACACCCTTGGGTTTGCCGGTGGAGCCGCTCGTGTAGAGGATGAACAGCGGATCTTCGGCGTCCATCACTTCAGGCGTACAGGTTTCCGGCTGGCCTTCGACCAAGGTGTCGTACCAGCGGTCACGCGGGGCCTGCATCGCCACCGGATTGCCGGTGCGGCGCACCACGATCACGGTTTCCACGCAATTTGTGCCGGCGCGCCTGAGGGCATCATCGACGTTCGTTTTCAATGCCACCGAGCGGCCGCCACGCAGGCCTTCGTCCGCTGTGATGACCACGCGCGAGCCGCAATCGGCGATGCGGCTGGCAAGCGAATCGGGTGAAAAACCGCCGAACACGATGCAATGGATCGCGCCGATGCGCGCGCAGGCCAGCATCGCCACGGCGGCTTCGGGAATCATCGGCAGGTAAATGGTGACCCGGTCACCCTTGCCGACGCCGAGGTTGCGCAGCGCATTGGCAAGACGGCAAACGCGGGCATGCAGGTCGCGATAGGTGATGTGGGCCGATTCGGCCGGGTTGTCGCCCTCCCAGATGAGGGCGGTCTTGTCGCCACGTGTTTCCAGATGACGATCAAGGCAGTTGACGGAAAGATTGAGCTGGCCGTCCTCGTACCAGCGGATGCGGAAGTCTTCTGGCGCGAAGGAAACATCCTTGATCCTGGTGGGGAAACGGAACCAGTCGAGACGCTGTGCGGCCCTGCCCCAGAAGGCGGACGAATCCTCCACCGACTCGCGGTAGAGACGTTCGTAATCGGCAGCGCCGATGTTGGCCTGGGCAATGAATTCCGGTGAAGCGGGATGGATGCGTTCCTGGGTCATGGGGGCACCTGTGCTGTTTTGCGACATGCGATGTGGCAGCGAGGCTGCGAGCGTTCTTTTCTAACACCTATTCCGCCCGGCATGCGCGTAGACCTTGGTCGAGAAGGTGGCCGCCGTGATCTGCGCCAGATGCGGTACGGCGCGCGTGAACGGGCTTGTGGCAAGGGCAGCGACGCCAGCATGCACCCGTCCAGCAGCATGGAAGCTACCCGATACCTCCGGGCCGCGTCACACAGAGTGCGTCGAGCATCGATATGCCCACGTTTCTTCACGCGTCCGGCGCTTTGCTGGTGCCGCGGATCCATGCGGAATACAGCGTCATGTTCCAGTTTCCGCTGTGGTCGAGCGCATGGCACATCTTGCTGTCCCACGTGTGGGCAATGGCCCAGAAGCTTCCTGATGTACATGCTGTGATGGCGTGTGTGGTGACCGAAGATTTTGCCGCGGCAATCGCCTCCTGCAGGCGGGACGTGACGGATTTCCGGTTCTCTTTCCTTGTGAAGGAATAAACCTGCTTGATGACGGTGTCCTCACCCAGTTTTTCGGTGATTTCGACCGAACGTATCGAGAAGATTTCGGAGAGTTTCAGGAAGCCCAAGTCTCCCTGGAGCGTGTGGTAGGGAGTAAGGGCTTCTTGTGTCTCCCTCGTGCCGGAGGCGTCGGGCGTGGTACCGGTCCCGCCGGAAAATGCGCTGTACGGGAATGGAGAAATCTTCTTCTCGAACATCATTTCGCCAGCGGTTTTTTCGATCCCGGATGCGAAGGCCATGGTAGAGAAGAGCGTTGCAACAACGGCAAGTGACATCCGCATGATTGATCCGTTCCTGATTTTGTTGATGGTATGTCGCGGGTCGCTGGACGTTGTCCGAATCGCATCCGTCGAGCCTTCCGGGCCGATGCCTCGTTTCGGAGCAACGCAACAGGCGCACAGGTTCCATTGCGACCAGGCAGGCCGTGTGGAGTTCCCGCTCTCGTCACGCTGGGCCTTGGCAGGCGGGTTTAGACATTGGTCGAAGGTTGGGCGAATTTCGACCAATGGCGAATGGCAGCTGAACGGATACGGTGCGCAGACTCGCCCTCACTGCGATGGCCTTGAGGGAGGAAATGCAGATGATTCGCGCGACGAAGATCGCAAGAACGGCATTGTTCACGGCCATGGTGGCCGCGTTCGGTGCTGCGCAAATGGCCCATGCACAAGGGGAATCGAGCGAACGCGAGCAGGCCCTGGAAGCCCGCGTCGCCGAGCTTGAGCGCTTGGTGAACACTTTGTTGAGTCAACAGCAGCAGGCGGAAACGCAGATCGAGGAGGTCAGGGCGGTACAGGCACAGATGCCGGCGCCGGTGCCGGCGGGCAAGGCGCCGATCCAGAACATCACCCTGACGCCGGCCGCCCTGCCGGACACCACGGTGAAGCTGGGCGGTTTCATCAAGGCCGATTTCATGGCCACGCGCACGGGTGATGGGCAGTTGGCCGATGCGGCGGTGGGGCGTGCCTTGTACTTGCCGAGTCAGACGCCGGTGGGCGGTGGTGCGTCCGAAGTGGATTACGACGCCCACGCCAAGTTCTCCCGCTTCAATGTGGGCATCGACAGCGTGACCGAGGCCGGCAACAAGCTCGGGGCGTTCTTCGAGGTGGATTTCTTCGGCAATTCGCTCGGCAACCAGAACGCCACCAACACTTATGGCACCACGGTGCGGCATGCCTACATGTACTGGAACAACTGGTTGGCCGGCCAGACCTGGTCCAACTTCATGGACACGGCGGCCCTGCCCGAAGCGGTGGATTTCATCGGCCCGACCGATGGCGTGCTGTTCGTGCGTCAGTCGCAGATCCGCTACAGCTCCGGTGGCTTCAGTGCCTCGCTGGAAAATCCGGAAACCACGCTGATCGGTGTGGCTGCATCCGATCGAGGTGCACTGCCCGATCTCACCTTGCGCTATGGCTGGAAAGGAGGCTGGGGCAGCTTCGGCATCGGCGCGCTAGTGCGCCAGTTGAGTGTGGAACGGGCCGGTGCGGATGACACCAAGATGGCCGGCGGCATCACGCTCGGCGGCAAATGGGTGATGGGCGCCAACGACGACCTGCGTTATCAGTTGACCGCCGGTGAAGGCATCAGCCGCTACATCGGTTTGGGCATCACCGGCGATGCGGTGCTGGATGCGGGCGGCGATCTGGATGCCGTCGGCGCGGTGGCGGGCTATGTCGGGTGGCGCCATGCCTTCAGTCCGAAGCTGCGCAGCAACGTGATCTATGCCCGCAGCGATTACGACAACGATGCCTTGCTCACAGGTCTGGGCGTGACCAGGTCGGTGCAGAGCCTGCGCGCCAACATCTTCTATTCGCCCTTGCCCAAGGTCGATGTGGGTGCCGAGCTGATGTTCGGAAAGCGCGAGCTGGAAAGCGGTGCGGACGGCGACATCACGCGCCTGCAATTCACCACCAAGTACAGCTTCTGAGTCATCAGTGCCGGCAAGCGCGTCCCTTCGCGGATGCGCCTGCCGGGCGACGCAAGCATCCTGCTGCGCATCCAAAACAACCACTATTCAATATGAGGGAAACCCCGTCATGTCCAGCACGACCGCCCCGCAAACAGGCGCGCTGTCGAAGGGCCACAAGAAGGTCATCTTCGCATCCAGCCTCGGCACCGTTTTTGAGTGGTACGACTTCTATCTTTACGGCTCGCTCGCGGTCATCATCGCGCGCCAGGTGTTCAGTGGCGTCAATGAAACCACCGGCATGATCTTCGCGCTGCTGGCGTTCGCGGCCGGCTTCTTCGTGCGACCGTTCGGTGCGGCGTTCTTCGGCAGCCTGGGCGATCGCATCGGGCGGAAGTACACCTTCCTGATCACGATCCTGATCATGGGCATCTCGACGTTCCTCGTCGGCGTCCTGCCCAGTTACGCATCCATCGGCATCGCCGCGCCGGTGATCCTGATCGTGCTGCGTCTGGCACAGGGTCTGGCGATGGGTGGCGAGTACGGCGGTGCGGCCACCTACGTGGCCGAACATGCGCCGCATGGCAAACGCGGCCTCTACACCAGCTTCATCCAGACCACCGCGACCCTGGGTCTGTTCCTGTCGCTGGCCGTGATCCTGGGTTGCCGCTATGCGCTCGGCGTGGAAGCCTTCGAGGAGTGGGGCTGGCGCATTCCGTTCCTGGGTTCGATCGTCCTGCTCGGCATTTCGGTGTGGATTCGCCTGCAACTGTCTGAGTCGCCGCTGTTCCAGCAGATGAAGGCCGAAGGCAAAGGCTCCAAGAAGCCGCTGCGTGATTCGCTGCGTGGCGACAACTTCAAGCTGATGCTGCTGGTGTTGCTAGGTGCCACCGCAGGTCAGGCGGTTGTGTGGTACGGCGGCCAGTTCTATGC
>JAEXRB010000345.1 GCA_023438325.1 Pseudomonadota bacterium
GTCGGTCAG
The DNA here is from genome assembly GCA_023438325.1 of Pseudomonadota bacterium. GTDB lineage: Bacteria > Pseudomonadota > Gammaproteobacteria > Xanthomonadales > Xanthomonadaceae > Denitratimonas. The sequence goes on from JAEXRB010000345.1 coordinate 10, forward strand.
GCCCTGGATGTTGGAATGCCCGCGCAACGCGTTCATGCCGCCACCGGGCACGCCGATGTTGCCAAGCAGCAGTTGCAGCATCGCCATACCGCGGATGTTCTGTGCACCTTTGGAATGTTGCGTCCAGCCGAGCGCATACATCGACGTCATCGTTTTGGTGGGCGATGAGGTTTCGCCGATCATTTCGCAGATCTTGAGATAACGATCTTTCGGCGTGCCGCAAAGGTTCTCCACGAACTCGGGCGTGTATGGCTCGACGTGCTGTTTCAGCAGATTCCAGACGCAGCGCGGGTGTTGCAGCGTTGGGTCGGTCAGGACATAGCCGTCCTCGCCCATCTGGTATTCCCAACTGCTCTGATCGTAAGCACGCTTGTCCTCGTCATAGCCGGTGAACAGGCCATCGCTCCAGCCGAAATCCTCGCGCACCAGGTACGACGCATTGGTGTAGTTGCGCACGTATTGCCACTGCACCTTGTCGTGCGCGATGCACCAGCGGATCACGCCCATCAGGAAGGCGATGTCCGAACCGGGACGGATCGGTGCGTAGTAATCGGCCACCGCGGCCGAACGGTTGAAGCGCGGATCGACCACGATGAGCTTGGCGCCACGCCGTGCCTTGGCTTCGGTCACCCACTTGAAACCACACGGGTGCGCCTCGGCGGCGTTGCCGCCCATGATCACGACCAAATCCGTGTTGCGGATATCGGTCCAGGAATTGGTCATTGCGCCACGGCCAAATGTTGGGCCCAAACTGGACACCGTTGGGCCGTGTCAAACGCGCGCCTGATTGTCGAATCCGACAACTCCCATCGAGCGGACGACTTTCCAGGTCAGCCACGCGGTTTCGTTGGTGGTGGCCGACGCGGCGAGGAAGCCTGTCGTCGTCCAGCGGTTGACGGTGACACCTGCCTCGTTGCGTTCGATCAGATTTGCATCACGATCGTCCTTGAGCGTGCGGGCGATCTTGTCCAGCGCCTCGCCCCAGGAGATGTCCTCGAAATGGTCGGAGCCGGGGCGACGGATGCGTGGCCGGGTCAGGCGGGTTTCGGCCTTGACGTAATCCTTCAGCGCCGCCCCCTTCGGGCAGAGCGTGCCGCGATTGGTCGGGTGATCGGCATCGCCTTCGATGTGGATCAACTCGGCGTGTTCGCCACGGGCCAGATCACCGCGCGAATACATGATGATGCCGCAGGCAACCGAGCAATAGGTGCAGATGTTGCGGGTTTCGGTGGTGGTGGCGAGCTTGAAGGCGCGGACGTGGGCGGCAGTGGCAGCTTCCGCCGCACCAAAACCCATGGCCCCCAGCGCTGTCGCCCCCGCTCCTGTGCCCGTCAGCTTCATGAAGCTGCGTCGGGAAAGGTCGAGGTTCACGGCATGAACTCCTTGCTTAACCTGTCGATGGATGGGTGTCCCCTTCGATGCTGCTACTCGCGGCAAGGCGAGTCAAGCACGCTAGGCTTGGACATTCGTCCATTCGCGCCGGATGGAAGCCGGCGCTAAAGTCCATTCACCTCGATATTCCTTGCAGAGATTTCAAGCCATGCCCGCAGATGCCGACACCGCTCCTCCGCGCCTGACCTCGCTTGCCCACGGCGGCGGCTGCGGCTGCAAGATCGCGCCGGGCGTGTTGTCCGAACTTTTGCGTGGCGTTTCCACGTTTCCTGCTCCCGTGGAACTTCTGGTCGGGAGGGAAACTTCCGACGATGCCGCCGTTTATCAGGTCAACGAACATCAGGCCATCGTGGCGACCACCGATTTCTTCATGCCGATCGTCGACGATGGATTCGATTTCGGCCGCATCGCCGCCACCAATGCGCTGTCGGATCTGTATGCGATGGGCGCAACGCCCCTGTTCGCACTGGCCTTGGTCGGCATGCCCGTCGACAAACTCCCGCATGACACCATCCGCGCCATTTTGCGCGGCGGCGAGCGCGCTTGCGCCGATGCCGGCATCGCGGTGGCCGGCGGCCACAGCATCGATTCGGTCGAGCCGATTTATGGCCTGGCGGCCATCGGCCTGATTGATCCTGCGCATCTCAAGCGCAATGCCGGCGCACGTGGTGGGGACGTGTTGATTCTCGGCAAAGCGCTCGGCATCGGCATCTATTCCTCGGCCCTCAAAAAGAATCTGCTCGATGCCGATGGCTATGCCGAAATGCTGGACAGCACCACGCGCCTCAATACCGTGGGAGCGGCCTTGGCGCGACTGGATGCCGTGCATGCGATGACCGACGTCACCGGCTTCGGCCTGCTCGGCCATCTTCTGGAAATGTGCCGCGCCAGCGGCCTTGCCGCCGAGGTGCACGTGGCGCGCCTGCCTTTGCTGCGTCAGGCCCAAGCTCTGCTCGCAAAGGGCTGCGTGACAGGCGCATCGAAACGCAATTGGGCCTCGTATGGCGCGGAGGTGCGATGGGCCGGTGCACTGCACGAATCCTGGCAGCCATTGTTGACCGATCCACAAACCAGCGGCGGCCTGCTCGTGGCCTGCGCACCGGAAGCCGCCGCCGAAGTGCTGGCCGCGTTTCATCATGAGGGATTTGCGCAGGCTGGCGTCGTGGGACGCATGTGCACCGGCGAACCTGCGGTGCAAGTGGTCTGAGTGGCCTGTGCTTCGCGCCGAACTAAAGCCTCAGTACCGGCACGCATTCGCCCTTTTGCAAGGCCGCCGCACCCGCTGATCGCCGCAGCAACAACTCTGCTTCGGCCAAAGTGCGTTGTGCGCTGCTGTCGCGGTTTTGCAGGGGTTGGGCGCGGCCATCGTTGGTCCAGCGTGCGCGCACGAATTCCTCGCGCTCGCCGCCCGGTGGCATCGGTTCGGCCAGGATCGCGGACTGCCAGCGCAAGGCGCTGCTGGCATCCGCGCCGCTCATCTGCTGGAGCAATGGCGCGAGGAACAGCCGCGCCACCACCAGGGCTGAGGTGGGATTGCCGGGCAAGCCGAGCACGAGTTTTCCTTTCGCGCGCCCCAGCCATACCGGTTTTCCCGGCTTGATCGCCACCTTGGAAAAGATCAGTTCCAGGCCATGCGGGGCAAACATGGCTTTGGCGTAGTCACGTTCGCCGACCGATGCGCCGCCGGTGATGATCGCGATATCCGCCACGTCGAGCGCTTGTGCTGCGGCCTGCTCCAATGTTTCCAGCACATCCGGCAGGCGTGCTTGGTGGACACAGGTGGCACCCCATTGTTCGGCCAGTGCGATTGCGCCGAGCGAAGCGCTTTCCGGAATGCCGTTGTCGTCCGCTCGTGCCTGGCCGGGTTCGCGCAACTCATCGCCAGTGGAAAGCACCGCGATGCGCGGGCGCTTGAACACGCTCACTTCGGCCAGATCGGCGCCTGCCGCTGCCACCATGCCATGTGCGCTCAGGCGTGTTCCGGCGGCAAGCAACGCGTCGCCGGAACGAAAATCCGAGCCTTGCGTGCGGATGTGACGTG
>JAEXRB010000082.1 GCA_023438325.1 Pseudomonadota bacterium
GTCCGGATCCTCGTGCATGTAGCCGATGGTGTAGACGTGCACCAGCAGCGACACGAAGGTGACCACCACCATCATCATCGCGGTGAGGCGATCCACCATGAAACCGACATGGGCCGAGTAGCCCGCCACGTCGAAGAAGGTATAGACGTTGGCGTTGTAGGTTTCAGCACCGCCGGACACCAGGGCATACAGCACCTGCACCGACAGCGCGCAGGACACCGCGACGCCCAGGATCGTGATCCAGTGCGAAGCCGACCGCCCGATCTTGCGACCGAAAAAGCCCGCGACGATGGCACCTGCAAGCGGTGCGAGCGCAATGGCAAGGAGAGTGTTTTGGGTAATCACGTGCAGACGTCCTCAACCCTTCATCGAGTCGATCTGATCGACGTTGATGGTGCCGCGACTGCGGAACAGCGTGACCAGGATGGCCAGGCCGATCGCCGTCTCCGCGGCTGCCACGGTAAGAATGAAGAACACGAAGACCTGCCCGTGCACGTCACCGAGGAAACGCGAGAACGCGACGAAGTTGACGTTCACCGCCAAGAGCATCAGTTCGATGCAGAGCAGCAGCACGATGACGTTCTTGCGGTTGATGAAAATGCCGGCGACGCTGATGGAAAACAGCACCGCACCGAGCGCGAGATAGTGGCCGAGGGAAATCATGGCGTGCGCTCCTTGACGACGGGATCCATCTTCACCATGCGCAGACGATCGGCCTTGCGCACTTCCACCTGACGACCGATGTCCTGATGCTTGGTGCCGGGGCGGCGGCGCAAGGTCAGCGCGATCGCGGCAATGATTGCCACGGTCAACACCACCGCAGCCACTTCGAACGGCATCAGGTAATCGGTGAACATCGCCTTGCCGATCCATTCCAGATTCGAGACGCCGGCGGCAAGCGCCGGATCAGGCGAATCGACCAACTGACCGAAGCGCTTCACGCCGATCAGCGTGATCATCTCCAGCGCCATCACGATGGCCGCCACGATGGCAACGGGCAGGTACTTGGCAAAACCCTCGCGCAAGGGATCGACGTGAACGTCGAGCATCATCACCACGAACAGGAACAGCACCATCACCGCGCCTACGTAGACCAGCACCAGTGCGATGGCGAGGAACTCGGCATCCAGCAGCAGCCACAGGCAGGCGGTGGAAAAGAAGGTCAGCACCAGACTCAGCACCGCGTACACCGGGTTGCGCACGGTGATGACGGCCAGCGCGGCGAGTGCGGTGATGGTGGCGAAAACGTAGAAGGCAGCAAGTTGCACGGTCACTGCACTCTCCTTATCGGTAGGCCGCATCCAGCGCCTTGCGCTGGGCGATCTCAGGTTCCAGACGGTCGCCAATGGCCAGCAACTGCGCCTTGGTCACGATGTTCTCGCCACGCTTCTCGAAGTGGTATTCGTGGATATGCGTTTCCACGATGGAATCCACCGGGCAGCTTTCCTCGCAGAAGCCGCAGAAGATGCACTTGAAAAGGTCGATGTCGTAGCGCGTGGTGCGGCGGGTACCGTCCTCGCGTGGCGCGGAATCGATGGTGATGGCCAGGGCCGGACACACCGCCTCGCACAACTTGCACGCAATGCAGCGCTCCTCGCCATTGGGATAGCGGCGCAGCGCGTGCAGGCCGCGGAAGCGCGGCGACTGCGGAATCTTTTCTTCCGGGTAGTTCATCGTGTACTTGGGTCGGAAGAAATACTTGGTGGTCAGCCACAGGCCGGCAAAAAGCTCCAGCAGCAGCAAACTCTTGAGGTAGGAAACGATGCGGTTCATATGTCAGACGCCTGCCTTGACCCAGCCCAGGTGGACCATCCACGCGGCCACGAGGATCCAGACGATCGTGATGGGAATGAAGATCTTCCAGCCCAGCCGCATGATCTGGTCATAGCGGTAACGCGGGAAGGTGGCGCGGAACCACACGAAGCAGAACGCGAAGAACAGCGCCTTGAGCAACAGCCACCAGATGCCCGGCGCGCCAAGTGCACCCCACGACGCCGGGAACGGCGACAGCCAGCCCCCCATGAACAGGATCGCCGTCAGGAAGCTGATCAGGATCATGTTGGCGTATTCGGCCAGGAAGAAGATCGCGAACGTGGAACCGGAATACTCGACGTGGAAGCCGGCAACGATTTCCGATTCGCCTTCGGCCACGTCGAAAGGCGCGCGGTTGGTTTCAGCCACGCCGGAAATCACGTAGACAAGGAACAATGGCAGCAGTGGCAGCCAGAACCAGTCCAGCAGTCCGGCATTGCCCGACTGCGCACGCACGATGTCAGAGAGGTTCATGCTGCCGGCGCAGACCAACACGCCGACCAACGCGAAGCCCATCGCGATTTCGTAACTGACCACCTGCGCGGCCGAGCGCATCGCACCGAGGAAGGCGTACTTCGAGTTGGATGCCCAGCCGGCGATGATGATGCCATACACACCCATCGAGGTCATCGCGAGCAGGTACAAAAGACCCGCGTTGGCATTGGACAGGGCTTTCGCATCCTCGAACGGCACCACGGCCCAGGCCGCGAACGCCGGCGCCAACGCCAGAATGGGCGCCAGACGATAAAGGAAGGTGTTGGCGTTGGTCGGCGCGATGACTTCCTTGAACAGCAGCTTGAACACGTCTGCGAAAGGCTGGATCACGCCGATGCCAAAGATGCGTCCGATGTAGACCGGCCCCTGGCGTACATGCATCCAGCCGATGATCTTGCGCTCGAACAGTGTGTAGAACGCCACGCAGATGATCAGCGGCAAGGTCACGGCCAGAATCTTGATGATCGTCCACACAAGCAGGCCGAAGGTGCCGAAGTTCAGGAAGAACTCGCGCAGAAGGCCAATGGGTTGGCTCAGAAGTTCGAACACGCTCAGGCCCTCGTCACCGTCAATGACGCACCCGAGCCCGCGATGGGCGCGGTAACGTCGTAGCCTTTTTCGATCCACGCTGCACCACGCGGAACACGCGTGGAAACCAGCACCTGCAATGCCGCCGTGCCACGACCATCATCGATCTTCGCCATGCTGCCATCCGCCAGACCACGCGCCAGCGCATCTTCCGGATTCAGCGCCAGACGCGCCCCGGCATTGAGCGGATGCGCGGCCAGCGGCGCGGAACGACGCAGCAACGCATCGATGCGATAAATGGCGCGCGTGGCGATCGACTGCAATGCGCCCTCGCCCACTGCGACGCGCTCGGCCAAACCGGCGCCACCTTCCACATCACGGGGCGCAAGTCCGGCGCGCCACTGCGCCAGCTCGACGAAATCGAAGCCCGGCAAACCGAGCTGTTCGCCCAGCGCGCGCAGCACACGCCAGCCAGCGCGCGCCTGGGCGGGCAGCTTCGCGGCGGCGGATACCACCTGCGCAACACCGTCCACGTTCACGTAGGTGGCGTCGATTTCAGGCGTGAGGCCGATCGGCAGCATGACCTGTGCAACGCGACGGGTGGTTTCGTCGGCGAATGCGGTGAAGGCAATCACGGCGTCGGATTGGGACAGCGCGCGCAGCGCCGCCGGCTGGTCGGCAAAATCCTGAGCCGGCTCGATACCGTAGAGCACATAGGCCTTGCGCGGCTGGGCCAGCATCGCCTGGGCATGACGCGCCTGCGGCAGCACGCCCGAACGCGCGAGGCCCACGGCATTGGCGCCAAGCGGTAGCTCGTTGACCGCAGCATTTGTCGCCTTCGCCAGCGCGTGCGCGGCGCGGCGCAACCAGGACGCCTGCGGGTGGGTGACGGCCGACTCGCCGAGCACGATCACTGCGCGCTGGGCATCACGCAGCAGCGTGGCAAGTGCATCGGCAGCATCCGCGGCCACGGCCTGCGTCGCGGCATCGCCGGGCAGCGAAGCTGCGGCAGCGCGACCGACGTTGAGCAGCGCATCCACCAATGCCGATGGCGTGACGACGTGCTTGTGCGCCACATCGAAGTTGAAATCGAAATCCACCGGATTGATCGCAACGACTTTTGCACCACCGCTGCGCTGCGCCTTGCGGATGCGATGACCGAGTAACGGCGCTTCGAGACGCGGATTGCAGCCGACGAGCACGATGACATCGGCATTTTCCACTTGCGCCAACGGCATCTGGAACGGCGTGGCCACCGGCGCATCGGACAAATCGACCTGCGCGATGCGATGGTCGAGATTGCCGCTGCCGATACCCTGCGCGAGTGCAGCCAGCAGTGCACCTTCTTCGTTGGACGTCGCCGGATGCACCAGCACGCCGACATCGTCGCCGGCCTGTGCGGCAAGAAGTTCGGCAGCGCGCGCGATGGCCTCATCCCAACTGGCTTCGCGCCACGCATCCCCCTGACGGATCATCGGCTGGGTGAGGCGGTCATCGGCAGCCAGGCCGGCGTGGCTGTATCGATCGCGATCGGACAACCAGCTCTCGTTGATACCCTCGTTGTCGCGCGGCACGGTGCGCAGCACTTCACCACGGCGCAGGTGCAGCCAGAGGTTGGAACCCAGTGCGTCGTGCGTTGCGATGGATTCGCGTGCGACCAATTCCCAGGCGCGGGCGCGGAAGCGGAAAGGCTTGTTGGTGAGTGCGCCGACCGGACACACGTCGATCACGTTGCCCGACAGCTCGCTCTCGATGGCCTTGCCGATATAGGTGCCGATTTCCAGGCGATCACCACGACCCATGCCGCCCAGCTCGTGGGTGCCGGCGATTTCCGAGGTGAAGCGCACGCAGCGGGTGCACTGGATGCAGCGCGTCATGTCGCTGGCGACCAGCGGCCCGAGGTTTTCGTCCGGCACCACGCGCTTGCGTTCGACGAAACGGCTGACCGAACGGCCATAGCCCATCGCCACGTCCTGCAGCTCGCATTCGCCACCCTGATCGCAGACCGGGCAATCGAGCGGATGGTTGATCAGCAGGAACTCCATGACGTTACGCTGCGAATCAAGCGCGCGCTTGGTCTGGGTGGTGACCTTCATGCCCTCCATCACCGGCGTGGCGCAGGCCGGCGCAGGCTTGGGTGCCTTCTCCACATCGACCAGGCACATGCGACAGTTGGCCGCGATCGGCAGCTTCTCGTGATAGCAGAAACGCGGAATCGGAATACCGGCCTTGTCGGCGGCGTGAATGATCATCGAGCCCTTCGGCGCGATCATCGGAACGCCATCGATCTCGATGTTGACGTGACCTTCGGGGGCTGGCGGCAGTGCAGCCGGCGGCGTGACCTGTGCGTTCATGCGGCGACTCCGATCTTATCGTCCACCATCGAGCGGCCATGGTTCACGTAATACTCGAACTCGTGCCAGTAATGACGCAGGAAACCCTGCACCGGCCACGCGGCAGCTTCGCCGAAGGCACAGATGGTATGGCCTTCGATCTGTCCGGCGATGCTTCTGAGCAGGTTTACGTCATCCAGCGAGGCCTTGCCTTCGACGATGCGCGTCAGCGCCCGGAACATCCAGCCGGTACCTTCGCGGCACGGCGTGCACTGGCCGCAGGATTCGTAGTAGTAAAAACGGCTGATGCGCTGGCAAGCACGCACCATGCAGGTGGTTTCATCCATCACGATGACCGCCCCCGAACCCAGGCCCGAACCGGCCTTCTGGATCGAGTCGTAATCCATCGTGCATTCCAGCATTTTCTCGCCCGGCAACACCGGCATCGAGGAACCACCAGGAATCACGCCCTTGAGGCGGTTGCCATTGCGCACGCCACCGGCCATCTCCAGCAGCTCGGAGAACGGCGTGCCGAGGCGGATTTCATAGTTGCCCGGCTTGTTCACATGACCTGAAACCGAGAACACCTTGGCGCCGCCGTTGTTCGGCTTGCCCAAGCCCATGAACCACTCCGGGCCATTGCGGATGATCGCCGGCACGGAGGCATAGGTTTCGGTGTTGTTGATCGTGGTGGGCTTGCCGTACAGACCGAAGTTGGCAGGAAACGGCGGCTTGTAGCGCGGCTGGCCCTTTTTGCCTTCGAGCGATTCCATCAAGGCGGTTTCCTCGCCACAGATGTAAGCGCCGGCACCAAGCGCGCCATGAATCTGCACGTTGACGCCGCTGCCCAGCAGGTTCTCGCCGAGCCAGCCGTGGGCACGGGCTTCCTTCAAGGCCTGATCGAAGCGTTCGAACGGCTCGTGATGGAACTCACCGCGCAGATAGTTGTAAGCC
>JAEXRB010000175.1 GCA_023438325.1 Pseudomonadota bacterium
GCGAAGGGGCTGTCCGAGGGCAAGCCATGCAGCGGCAGATCAATGGCAACGACCGCGAAACCCTGTGCCGCCAGCGTGGCCGACACTGCCAACGCGTGCGTGCGGTTGCCGGTGATGCCGTGCTGGAAGATCACCACGGGCCAGCCGGTAGCTGGCTTGGTACGGCCGGAAGCGGCGTTGGGGATGGTTGCCAGCACCGGAATGTTGATGTCGGCGGTCTTCACCGGGAACGGGTTGGCGAAGGTGATGTTGGTCGAGGCCGGGCTGAGTCCTGCGGCGTTGAACGGCGGCACATACGCACCCGGCGCTGCCTTCCAGAAGGTGTTGAGCGGCGCGGTGGGATTGGCCTGGCTCGGCGCGGAAAGGTAGTAAGGCACCTTCAATGTGCCGATGTGGATGTCGGCCACCGGCGGCAGACCGGCCGCTGCCGTGGTCATGCCGGTGGGCACCAGCTGGGCTGCGCCCGGCTCGGTGATGGAGCGCACCGCCTGCATGACCGGCGTGATGCTCTGGGTGGTGAAGGCCCAGCTCAGCACGACCTTGTCGCGCGGGATGCCCGCCGCAGCGGCCACGGCCAGATGCGAATTGGTCAACTGGCGCAGCGGTTCCAGTGCGCAGGCGGTGGACGCCGGCAGCAGCGGATCGGTGCTCTGGCCGTTGGCGCACAGCGCGGAAGGACGCTTGGCGAGGAAATAGGCCTGATCGGACGTGGCATCGTTGCCGCGCGCGTCACGAATGCCGTTGGTCAGCACCACCAGATAGGAGGTGAGCTGCTTGAGCGGCTGGGTCGGAATGATGGCCAACGTGCGGCCGCTGGCGTCACTGGGTGCCAGCGCGGTCACGAACTCGGTGCCGCCCGCCAGTTCCCGCACGATGCCGGTAGTACCGCCGCCAGGACCAGTGAGCGACACCTCGAAGATGCGCACGGTCTGGCCCGGCACGATGCTGGCCGTGCTCGGGCTGGCGTTGAAGCTGGTGGACATCGGCCCGGTGGTGCTCCAGCCATCCAGCGTGCCGATGGCCACGGTCGGGTCACCGAAGTTGTTCGGGTTGGCAACCGGCGGATTCAGGGTGAGATCCGTGGTGCCGGACAACAGCAAGTTGTTGGGCAGCGGCAGCACCGCGTTGCTGGGATCGAATCGCGCGGTGAGAACGCCGGTCACGGGCGACCCATCGCCATTGGTAGGAGGGGTCGTCGTTGCGGCACGATCGCTGTTGCTGGAGCCGCCACAGGCTGCGAGTAGCAGCGTCGTGGACAGCGCCAAGGGCAGGGAAATCCTGGATGGCATGTTGTGTTTCCTTCGGCAGCCGGTGGTAAACATGGGCGTCGTATCATAGGTAGCGCGTTCAGCGCTTAGCAATGCTGGGGCGTATGGTGTGAACGCCTGTTTCTTGTTGCATCGCAACACATTTTGCCGATCAGATTTTCGGGAATTGATCTGCCTGGGGACGGAACGGGCGTGGCGCCCAACCGAAGTCGCGCTCTGCCTCACTCGCCGAAAACACCAGGTCGTGCCGCATCCTTTCAAGGATTCCCGGGGTCATGTCCGAGATCAACCGCAGTCGTACGGCGAGCGTCGCCATGCCCCGGAACAACCACCAAGGCAGTGTCAGCACGCGACCCGGCGGGGTCAGGCACATCACGGTGCGTTGCACCATTTCCCGATACGAAAGTGCTTCGCCACCACACAAATCGTAACGTTTGCGGAGGCATTGACAGGCGCTGGCAACGGCACCTGCGCAAATCGCCAAATCCTGCGCGTGAACCGGCTGACGCAAGCCGATGGCATCGCTCGGCAACGGCACGAAGCGCCAGCGCTGCGCCAGAGTCGCGATGCGGCTGAGGTTGGCATCCATGCCGCACCCGTAGACCAGTGTGGGCCGCAGGATCGTCCAGCCGATGTCGCGCGCATCGCAATGCGTCACCAGAGCCTGTTCGCAGCGTTGCAGATGCACCGCCAGCGCGCGCTCGGCGGCATCCGGAGAATCCCGTTTGGTCGTGGCACTGGTTGAACTGAAAGCCACGATGCGTGCGGGCCGATGCCGGGTGCGCGAGAGCCAGGCCAGCAGGCCATCGAGCGGGCCGAGGCTGAACACCACGTCCGGACGTTGCGCGGCATCGCCATTGACGTACAAGTCGAAACGGCTCCACGTCACACCTGCCTGCGCCGGCTGCGCATCGCGCGATACCGCCTCCACGCTGACGCCTTGCGCCACCAGTTCCGGCAACAGGAAGTGGCCGATCTGACCGCTGGCTCCCAGTACCAAGGCCCGTGTCGTTGCCGTGGATGGCGAAATGGAAACTGGCGGTGTCATGCCTGCGGCACCTCGCCCAGATGTTCACGCCATGCCTGCATCACCGCGCCCCGTGCGGCATCCAGTTGCGCGTCGTGCGCCGCCATGCGCGGGCGGCTGTCGAGGGTGCACGCCAGCGCATGCCCGGAAAGCTGTTCATGTGCATGCCGCAACGCCTTCGCGGTTTCGGGCCGGAAGTAGCCGCACCCAGCCAGCGCATCGATCAATTCGGGCGTGCGGGTGCTGGCAACCAAGTGCGGCGCATCGTGCGCCCGCATCAACACGCCGGCCTGCAACAGGAACTCCAGATCCACCAGCCCCCCTGCTCCTTGCTTGAGATCGAACCAGCGCTCCTGCGAACGATCCAGTTCCGTCCGCATGCGCAAGCGCATCGACACCGCATCGGCACGCACGACCTCCGCGGCGCGTGGCGCGCACAGTACCTGCTGGCGCACGCGGGCAAACGCCTGCATCACCTGGGCATCACCGGCCACGGCGCGTGCGCGCACCAAGGCCTGTCGTTCCCACGTCCAGGCGCGCTCGTGCTGGTAGGCGGCGAAGCTTTCCACGCTGGAAACCAGCAAGCCCTTGCCGCCGTCAGGGCGCAATCGCAGATCGGCCTCGTAAAGGCGCCCTGCCGATGTCGGCATCGCCAGCATCGCGATGAGCTTCTGCACCACGCGGGTGTAGTAGCGCTGCGCGTCCAGTGGTCGCGGGCCATCGCTTTCCAGTCCGGTGTGGGCGCCGTCGTACAAGAACACCAGATCCAGATCCGAACCGAAATTCAGCTCCTTGCCGCCGAAGCTGCCATAGGCCACCAGCGCCAGCCCTCCCGACGGCAGATGTCCGTGCTGTCGTGCCAGATCCGCCATCGCCATCGGCAACACCGCGCCGACCACCGCCTCGGCCACGAAAGCCAGTTGCCGGGTACTTTCGCCGGCGGACTGGCGATCAATCAGCCGCGCTCGTGCAACCCGGAAAGCGAAGCTCTGGCGAAACTCGTTCAGGCCGTGGATGCGTGCTTCGGCATCATCGACCGCCACGTTGGCCAGCGTCTGTTCCAGCGCCTGACCGACTTCTACGCGCGTCGGCGGCGCGGCATCGGCACGCGCATCGAGCAAATCATCCAGCAGCAGCGGATGCGCGCACAGGCGTTCGGCCATCCAGCGGCTGCCGGCCATCACTTCCACCAAACGCGCCAATGCGGCGGGCTGCTCATCCAGCAAGGCGAGGTAGCTGGAACGGCGAAGCACCGCCTGCACCAAGGCCAAGCCCCGTTCGGCCACGGCATCGGGTGCGGCGCTGCCCGCGGCGGCGGCCAGCAAGGCCGGCAACACGCGATCCAGCCTTGCCCGCGTGCGTGCGGACAAGGCCGCCAGCGACGGCAGGCGATGGAAGCCCTGCAACTGGCGCACCAATGCCTGCGCGTCGCCGAAGCCGATGTCGGCAAGATGCTTTACTGCATCGGCATCGTCAGGGTCGCGCCAGACCTGCGCCAAGCGCGCCACCTCCGCGCGCGCATCGCCCGAAGGCCGCGCACTGCGCGCCTCGAACACGCGTGAGAACTCGCGCGACACGGCGCCCCGATGCTGTGCCAACGCATGGGACAATTCTTCCCAGCCGACAAACCCCATGCCGAACGCCAGACGCGCACGATCGGTTTCATCTTCGGGCACGCTGTGGGTCTGCTCCTCGCGCAACATCTGCACGCGATTTTCCAGCCGGCGCAGGAAGCGGTAGGCCGAAGCCAAGGCTTCGGCACTGCGGTCTGGGATGTAGCCGCGATCGCGCAAGCGGGCCAAGGCGGGCAACAGGCCGCGCACGCGCAACGCAGGTTCGCGGCCGGCACGGATCAACTGCTGCAGTTGCACCATGAACTCGATTTCGCGGATGCCGCCGCGCCCCAGCTTCAGATGCGCCTCCAGATCGCGGCGCTGCACTTCGGCCTCGATCATCACCTTCATCTCGCGCAGGCCCTCGAACGCACCAAAATCCAGATAACGCCGATAGATGAAAGGCCGCAGCATCGACAGGAAGCGCTCGCCCTGCGCCAGATCCCCACCCACCGGGCGCGCCTTGATCCACGCATAGCGCTCCCAGTCGCGTCCTTCGCGCTGGAAATACTGCTCCATTGCCGCGAACGACAAGGCCAAGCGGCCCACCTGACCGAACGGACGCAAGCGCATATCCACCCGATACGCCATGCCTTCGGCGTTGACCTCCGCCAGCAACTGGATCAGGCGCTGGCCCAGACGCTGGAAGTAAGCGCCGTTGTCCAGAGCACGTCTGCCATCGCTTTCGCCACTCTCGGGAAACGCGAATACCAAATCGATGTCGGACGAAAAATTGAGCTCGCTGCCGCCAAGCTTGCCGAGGCCGAACACGATCAGCCGCTGCGCCGCACCGCTCGCATCGCGCGGTATGCCGTGCTCGGCCTCCATGCCGATGCGCAAGGCATCCAGCGCACCGCAAATGCAGCGTTCGGCCAATTGCGAAGCGCCGGCGAGCGTGTCCTCGACGGTATCGATGCCGTTCACGTCACGATGGATCAGACGCACGCTTTCGGCGTGGCGATAACGGCGCAAAGCCTGCGGCCAGTCGGAAAGCGCATCGGGTGCCAGCACCAGACCGCTGCTGCGCGCATCCAGGGTGGACAGGGTTTCCGGGTGGCGGCAAAGCTGGTCGAGGGCGTAATCGCTGGCAAGCAACAAACGATCCAGCGAAGCGCCCTGCCCATCCCGCGCGTCATGCTGCGCCAGCGCCTGCGATGCGACATCGCGCAAGCGTTCACGTTGCTGGCGCAGGAATCGATCGAGAAGGGCGGGGAGTGATTTCAT
>JAEXRB010000184.1 GCA_023438325.1 Pseudomonadota bacterium
GGCGATCCTACGGCGATGGCGTATGGCGCTCGGATCCGCAACGATGTGAGCGGGACGCCGTGACGGTTAGGGTGCGTTATCGAGGGTGGGCGGGCTGGATTGCCAACCCGAGCGGATGTTCAGTTGGGGCATCACGCCCTACCTCTGTCTTCTTCGAGAAGCGGCGCTTGTCCTGAGAGCAGATAACATGACTGCTGGGCGGGATCGATGCAGCAGCGCAGCAACCAGGCTGCGTCGAGGCGTAAACCTAGGGAGCCCCAAGAATGGCTGGCCAGTCAGGCTGCAATATCAACTGTGCCACTTCAGTGGGTGCCTCGCTCAACCAGCGGTGTGCATGCGAAGTAGTCGACGTCTTGCGGCTGCACGAGTCGATCCGGGCCGCCTTCTCGGAGTCCATGTCTGACCCGGCCGTTCACGCACATCTGTTCTCTCGGTACGCCCTGTTCGTCGACCGTGCGGCGTTGGATGCCATGGGGCGAGTCGCGGCGGCGCTCTTCGAAGTTGCAGAGAATCCACGATACCGCGAGCGCGTCCTGCAATGGGCCCCCGACATCGCAACCCATTACCCGGGTTCGGCGGGTGGCGTCCTGGGGCTGGACTTTCACCTGACCGTCGACGGCCCGCGGTTGATCGAGGTCAACACCAATCCAGGCGGGCTGCTCCTCAATGCCGTGCTGCTCGATGCCGTGAGATCTTGCGCGCCGACTGCGTGGACCACCTGGACCACGGCGACGGAGGCCCATAGCGCGGCTGTAGCCGCCTGGCTTGACGATGCCCGGCAGCAGTCGGGCCGCGCGCCGTCCCGTGTGGCCATCGTGGACAGCGCCCCGCGGGAGCAGTTCCTCTACCCCGAGTTCGAGCTGTACGCGGACGCATTCCGGGAGCACGGCGTGGACTGCGTGATACGCGCGCCCGAGGATCTGAGGTTCGGCCCGGAGGGGCTTGCAGATGCCGACGGCCCGATCGACATGGTCTACAACCGGTTGACCGATTTCGCGCTTGAGGAAGCTTCGCATGCGGACCTTCGTCAGGCTTATCTCGCAGGGGACGTCGCACTCACCCCGCATCCGCGTGCGCACGCGCTGTTCGCCGACAAGCGCAACCTGGCGGTGCTTGCAGACGCGGCTTTGCTCGGCGGGTTTGGGGTCGATGCGGGTTCGACAGCCCTGCTGGCCGAGGTGATCCCGACAACGGTTGAAGTCGTCCCCCGAAACCGGGATGCACTGTGGGCAGCACGCAACGGCTACTTCTTCAAGCCTGCAGCAGGGTTCGGCAGCCGTGGCAGCTATCGGGGCGACAAGCTCACGCGGCGAACGTGGGAGTCGATGGCGTCGGCGACCTACATCGCACAGGCCTTCGCGCCACCGAGCATGCGGATCGTGCATGGGGGCCAGTCCCTCAAGGCGGACGTGCGCTGCTTCGCGTCCGAGGCGGGTGTGCTGTTGTTCGCGGCCCGGCTTTATCAGGGCCAGACTACGAACATGCGCACCCCAGGTGGTGGATTCGCAGCGGTGCTCACGACGCCACCGATCGGCGAGTAATCCTGGCTGGGGCCGCCCTGGCGGTATGCCGTGGACTACAGCCAGGCCAATGCTGATTCGGCCAGCTCGCGTTCCTCATCGATCGCGACGTTCCAGATGGCCGGCCCGCTCGCGGCATCGATCCGCGTGGCCCCAGCATCGTTGTCGTCAGGTGCCAGCGCCAGGCCAAGCCAGCCCAAGCGCGCGATGATCCGCGCCCGCAGACCCGGCGCGCGGTGGCCGATGCCGCCGGAAAAGACGACATGGTCGAGTCCGCCGATTCCCGTGGCCATGGCCGCGATGGACTGCGCGATCCGGACTGCGAAGAGGTCCACGGCAAGCTGGGCCTGCGGGCCAGGATCGGCAAGCAGCACGCGCATATCGCCGTGCCCGGCGATGCCGGCAAGACCTGCAGTGCGGGACAAACCATCTTCAATCGCTTGCGCGTCCAGCCGTTCGTGCCTGAGCAGGTACAGCAACGCACCGGGATCGAGATCCCCGGAGCGGGTAGGGCTCGGGATTCCCCCCAGCGGAGTGAGCGCCATGGTGGTGTCGCGGCTCCGACCGTCCTCGACGGCGCAGACGCTGCAACCACCCCCCAGATGCGCGAAGACGGCGCGGCTCCGCAGGATTCCGGCGTCCTGGCTGGCCACGACTCGCAGTGCAGAGGCGAAGGCGAGTCCGTGGAAACCGTAGCGGCGGACGCCCAGCGCATCCCATGCTTCGGGGATGGGCAGGCGCTGGCTCCAGGGTGCGAGTGTCACGTGGAAGTCCGTGTCGAAGGCCACGCCCTGGCGGGCTTGCGGCCAACGCAGGCGCGCGGCACGCGCGAACGCGAGGGCGACCGGCTGGTGCAAGGGTGCGAATGGCACCAAGGCATCCAGTTTCGCAAGTACATCTTCGTCGAGCTCGCTGGCGTTGCGCAGGTCGCCGCCATGTACGATTCGGTGGACCACCACGTCGGGGCCGGGCGCCGGTATCGACAATATTTCGGGTATCCGGAATCTGGTGTGGGTTCTGCTCCAGGGCCTTCGTAGCGCTCAATTTGAAAAATGGATTTTACTGTTGGATTTGAGGATGAGCATGTTATTGTAGAAGTCGGATTTCAGTGTGGGTTCGCCCAAGGTGCTGAGTGACCGACTTCCTGCAACTCCGAAGCCTCAAGACACTTCAAGTCGTGGGCGATGACGATCGTTATGTCGTCAAGGCGGAAGGCGTTGAACAATTGACAACATGCCCACTGTGCAAGGTCGGACGCCTGCACGGCCACGGCTCGCAGGAGCAATCCTTCCAGGACACGCCGACGCATGGCAAGCCGGTGGTGGTGTTCATCCAGCGGCGACGCTATCGCTGCACAGGCTGCGGCAAGACCCTGTTCGAGCCGGTGGGCGACTTCGACGGCAAGCGACAAGCCACGGCCCGCCTGGTGCGCTATATCCGTAAGGAGAGCTTCACCAAAACCTTCGCGGCCCTGGCTCGCGAAGTGGACTTGGACGAGAAGACGATCCGCCACGTCTTCGATGACTTCATCGAGGAGTTCGAGACCAAGGTCAGGTTCCGGACGCCTCGCATCCTGGGGATCGACGAGCTCAAGATCATCGGCCAGTACAGGGCGATGATCACCAACATTGAGCGCAAGACCGTCTTCGACCTTCGACCCAGCCGCGCCAAGGCGGACCTGTTGCCCTATTTCCGCAGCTTGCGGGACAAGGACACCATCGAGTGGGTGGCGATGGATATGTATCACGTCTACAAGCAGGTCGTGCGTGCCACGCTTCCGCAGGCACGGATTGTGGTCGATCGCTTCCACATCCAGCGAATGGCGAACGATGCCCTGGAGAAGCTGCGCAAGCGCATTCGCAAGGACTTGCCGGCCCGGCAGCGCCTCAAGCTCAAGGATGAGCGTTTCCTATTGCTCAAGCGCCAGCACGACCTGAAGGGCGCGGACATGGCGCGGGCCCTCGAATGGTTCCGCCAATTCCCCCAACTCGGTGAGGCGCATGCCCTCAAGGAAGGATTCCTGTCGCTCTGGGATCAAAAGAGCCGTCCGGATGCTGAAACGGCTTGTGCGAAGTGGTTGGGCAACATTCCGTCAGAGCTGACGGCCACATTCAAGGATCTGACCACCGCCGTGCACAACTGGCACGATGAAATCTTCGCCTATTTCGAGCAGCCCATCACCAACGCCTATACTGAATCAGTCAACCGGCTGGCCAAGGACATGAACCGCATGGGCAGGGGCTATAGCTTCGAGGTAATCCGGGCGCGAATGCTCTACGACGAGAAGGCGCGTAAGGACGGGGCCGTGGTCGAGACCGTGCTGGTTGATGACGATCAGGCGTCGACAAACTTTGAGTACCAGCGGATGACCATGGCATCGATCCGCAAGAAGCAGGTCCGACGTGTCGTCGAATACGGGCCTTACATTCCGACGTTGGTACGGCTGCTCGAAGAGGGGTATTTCGAGTAGACCTCTACCCATCTCACAAGCCCCGGAGCTTCTGAGCGTTTGACTCAGCTGATGAAGCCGATGCAATGGGCACCGGGGCCGTTCGCTACCCTGCGCAACAGGACAGTTGCTTCACATCTTTGGTGAAGGTCTGCGCAGCGAGTTTCAGTCCCTCGACCATCGTCAGGTAGGGGAATAACTGGTCGGCCAACTCTCGCACCGTCATGCGGTTGCGAATCGCCAGCACTGCGGCTTGGATCAGCTCGCCTGCTTCCGGGGCCACCGCCTGCACGCCGATCAATCGGCCGGTGCCGGCCTCGGCGACCAGCTTGATGAAACCGCGCGTGTCGAAGTTGACGAGCGCCCGCGGCACGTTGTCGAGCGTCAGCGTGCGGCTGTCGGTCTCGATGCCGTCCTGGTGCGCTTCGGCTTCACTGTAGCCGACATTGGCCACCTGCGGGTCGGTGAACACCACCGCCGGCATCGCCGTCAGATCCAGTGCCGCGTTGCCCCCCGTCATGTTGATCGCGGCACGGGTGCCAGCCGCCGCTGCGACGTAGACGAACTGCGGCTGGTCGGTGCAGTCGCCGGCCGCGTAGATGTGCGGTGTGCTGGTGCGCATGGCGTGATCGATGACGATAGCGCCCTGTGCGTTGACTTCGACGCCCGCTGCTTCGAGGTTCAGGGCGCGGGTGTTCGGTGCGCGGCCGGTGGCGACCAACAGCCGGTCGGTACGCCGTTCGTCGCGTTCGGTGGTGAGCACGAATTCCCCATCCTCATAGGCGACCTGGCTGGCCTGCGTGTGGTCCAGCACCTCGATGCCTTCGGCGCGGAACACGGCTGTCACGGCCTCGCCAATGGCGGGGTCTTCGCGAAAGAACAGCGTGCTGCGCGCCAGGATGGTCACCTTGCTGCCCAGCCGGGCAAAGGCCTGCGCGAGTTCGACGGCCACCACCGACGAGCCGATCACGGCTAACCGTTCGGGGATCGTGTCGCTGGCCAGCGCTTCGGTCGACGTCCAGAAGGGCGTGTCTTTCAAACCCGGGATAGGCGGAATCGCTGGACTGGCCCCGGTGGCGATGAGACAGCGGTCGAAACTCACCTCGCGCATGCCGTCGTCAGCGGTCGCCACAGTCAGCGTGTGCGCGTCCTTGAACTTGGCGTCGCCGCGCAGCACGGTGATGGCCGGGGTGCTCGCCAGGATGCTTTCGTACTTGGCGTGGCGCAGTTCATCGACGCGCCCCTGCTGCTGCGCCAGCAAGCGCTCACGCAGGATCTTCGGCGAGGCGGCGGCAATGCCGTCATCAAACGGACTCTCGCGCCGCAGGTGAGCGATGTGGGCGGCGCGGATCATGATCTTGGACGGTACGCAGCCCACATTGACGCAGGTGCCGCCGAGGATGCTGCGCTCGATCAGCGTCACATGCGCCCCTTGCTCGACGGCTTTCAACGCCGCCGCCATCGCCGCGCCGCCGCTGCCGATCACGGCCACGTGCAGCGCCGGGACGCCATCTTCGCGCTTCATCCCACCGCTACCGAGCCAACTCCGTGCCTTATCCAGCAGGCCACGAGGTTGGTTTGGTACATCGGCAGCCTGCGCTCGGTAGCCGAGTGCGGACACCGCCGCGACCAGCGAGGTCACGTCCGCGACGGTACCTACGCTGGCCTCAATCTCAGCCCGGCGCTGTGGGTAGGACACCGAGGCCGAACGCACGCCAGGCACCTTTTCCAACGCCTGCTTGACGTGCTCGGCGCACGACCCGCAGGTCATGCCGTCGATATGCAGCATGATCGCCTCGGTCATGAGCGTGCGCTCACTCCTTGACGGTGGATGGGTAGCCGGCGTTTTCGGTGGCCTTGGTCAACGCGGCCGGCGAGGTCTTGGCATCGTCGTAGGTCACCACCGCCTCCTTGGGCTCCCAGGTCACCTTGGCCTCGATGACGCCTTCGACCTTGGACAGCGCCTTCTTGACCGTGATCGGACA
Organism: Pseudomonadota bacterium; assembly: GCA_023438325.1. Classification (GTDB taxonomy): domain Bacteria; phylum Pseudomonadota; class Gammaproteobacteria; order Xanthomonadales; family Xanthomonadaceae; genus Denitratimonas. Next base: position 5,955 of record JAEXRB010000184.1, read on the forward strand.
GGTGGCGCAGGTCATGCTCGGCACCGACAGCGTGACGGTTTTGGTGGCGGCCCAGGCGGGAGCGCTCAGGGCAAGGGTCAGAGCGAGCAGTGCGATGAGTTTTTTCATGGCAATCTCCTTTCAGTAGAACAGGGGCATGAGGTAGGGAAACACGAGGGCGAGCAGCACCAGGGCGGCGA